>JBKBVP010000074.1:0-6792 GCA_046289495.1 Candidatus Kapaibacteriota bacterium
CGCTCCATCTTTTCGTTGCGACCCAAGAGTAGATGGTACACGTACAGAAACTGCAATTATAATTAATATCGGTGCACGATTGGCTTTGGTTTTGGGGTCAAGCTATGGTGGTGAAATTAAAAAATCGATATTTACAATAATGAATTTCCTTTTACCGATGCAAAATGTCATGGCAATGCATTGCTCAGCAAATGTCGGTAGAAAGGGTGATGTTGCCCTGTTCTTCGGATTAAGTGGCACGGGTAAAACGACACTTTCTGCCGATCCAAATAGAAGACTCATTGGTGATGATGAACATGGCTGGAGCGATGATGGTGTCTTTAATTTCGAAGGTGGTTGCTATGCAAAAGTAATTAGGCTTTCTGCAGAGCATGAACCCCAAATCTGGGCTGCCACCCGCCGATTTGGAACAATACTTGAAAATGTCGTTTACGACCCGGTAACTCGAAATGTCGATTTAGATGATGACCAGTTTACCGAAAATACAAGAGCCTCCTACCCGTTGGAGTTTATTCCAAACGTTGTAGAAGAGAAGATGGTACGTGAACACCCCAAAAATGTAATCTTCTTGACATGTGACGCATCGGGGGTCTTACCTCCAATTGCGCGTTTGAATATGAACCAAGCTATGTATCATTTCATAAGTGGATATACCTCGAAGATTGCTGGAACTGAGATAGGCCTTGGTATTGAGCCAGAGATAACATTCTCTGCTTGTTTTGGAGCTCCTTTTATGGTACATCATCCCTTCTATTATGCGAATTTACTAAAAGAGAAAATGGTTAAATACAATTCAAATTGTTGGCTCGTTAATACTGGTTGGGTTGGAGGTAAATTCGGCGTTGGTAAAAGAATCAGTATACGCCACACCAGAACGCTTTTAAACGCTGCTCTCGATGGATTGCTCGACAACGTCCCATATCGTCGAGATAAGCTTTTCGGTTTCGAGGTACCCTTGCATTGTCCCGGCGTTCCCGATGACGTCTTGAAGCCATCAAGCTCCTGGGGCAACAAGAATGAATATTGGCAAAGATACGACAGCCTTGCAGCACGTTACATAGAAAATTTCAAACTTTTTGCAGATGGTTGCCCAAGAGAAGTCATCGAAGCTGGACCTAAAAGACTAAAGGATATTGGTGAAGCCTTCGAGGATTAGTTTCTTAGTTTTGGCCTCTATGAGGAGCTTCTCCTTTTATGATGAAGTGATTTTGCTATTTCCTGCTTGTGAATAATTGTTAAAAGGTGACGCAAGGCTGTATAATTTAACTAAATGTGCATTTATAGTGTCTCGAAAGTATGTATCCGAATTATGTGCTTGGTTGGTGGAATGTAGCGATGTCATTCCTCTTTTACACTCCACCGAGGCTAAAGAGTAAATTGCATTCAAGCATTTTGCTCAATGCATAATGGCAAAAGGACTGTACATAATATGCAGTGTCATTGCGAGTTTGAATCCAATTCAGCTCTGAATCTGGATAACAATTTGAAACATTTAGAATGTGAGGTGTGAAATGAAAAAATCTAAACTTAAGGACGAGAATGCTTTATCTTTAAAAGAGCGGTGGCTACCAGATTCCAAGGCTTTAGAAAAATTATGTGAGGATATGTATGGAAAACCAAAACCCAGTAACAAAGTTAATAAAAATTCAAAAAATAAGAAACGCAATTGAAGCATTCGCACGGACTGAACTTGTTCGCAATTTTCAGTTAGGGGGGACGTTGCGGACCTTATTAACAACATTAAAACTCTATTCAACATATTCAATTGTTTTACTTTGATTTTCATTCGATCTTCTTTTAAAAGTCAACTAATCAAATTCTAATCCAAATAGACCTTTACCAGTGTATTGAGGTTACATTTATTTTGAGTTATCGAACGGTAGTGGAATCTCTCTTCCATTCGAATAAAACCACCAAAGGAATTTTAATGCTAAACACAGCTGAGTTGGGACTTAATATGTTAGGAACTGATACTTTTCATTCGAAAAACAGTAAAACAAACTTTATATACGTTTCTTCTTTGGACATCACTAATCCTAAGCCATATAATCACGCACAAAGCAAATAACTTTTCTATTCATTGATGAAGGAAAAAACCGAGAATATTGCAAAATTCAAATTAGAACGAAAATACAGTAAACACTGCGAACTTGCAATGGCTTTTATTTTTGCTTTATTTTTCAAGGCTTTTTCTTAATTTAGTTTTTTAATATTATTTAGGATTTCATATGCCACACATTTACATTAACGGTAAGCTTTACGAGGCTAAACAAGGGCAAACCATTATACAAGTTGCTTTTGAAAATGGTTTGGACATACCGCATTTTTGCTGGCATCCCGAACTTTCCGTAGCTGGCAACTGCAGAATGTGTCTGGTTGAAGTAGGAACGGCTAAGAGAAATCCTGATGGTTCAATCCAAGTTGATGCCAACAATCATCCTATAATAAACTATTTTCCTAAACTTCAAATTGCGTGCGCTACAGAGGTAACCGATGGGATGCACGTTCGAACTAATTCTGAACGCGCCATTAAAGCACAGGAAGCTGTAATGGAGTTTTTGCTTATTAATCATCCACTTGACTGTCCAATCTGTGATGAAGCTGGACAGTGCAAACTTCAAGAGTATGCCTTTAAGCATTCGCGTGGATTTAGTCGATTCGATGAGGAGAAGAATCACAAACCGAAGCGAATCGTGTGGGGTCCAAATGTTTTGTTTGATGCAGAAAGGTGTATCTCTTGCTCTCGGTGTATTCGGTTCGCAAAGGAAATCGCTAAGCAAGATGTTCTTACATTTGTTCAGCGAAATGACCACGTTACCATTGAACTGCACCCCGGTACACAATTCGATAGTCCTTATTCAATGAATGTCATTGATATCTGTCCTGTAGGCGCATTAACAAGCAGGGATTTCCGATTTAAATCTCGTGTGTGGGATATGAGTTTTAACGATTCTATTTGCGATGGCTGTGCCCGAGGTTGCAATATTAAAATTGGCGTTAGGAATAATGAAATACTTAGAATAGAACCGAAACCCAATCCATATGTTAACAAGTTCTGGATGTGCGACTACGGAAGGCTTAATTATAAATACGTAAACTCTGATAGAATTAAATCGCCATTAGTAAAATTTGGTGACAAATCCGAGAAAACAAATTGGAATGAAGCAATAAATACTGCTGTTGAAAGATTGAAACCTTTTGAACCAGATGAGATTATGTTCGTTGGGTCCGCAAAAGCAACAGTAGAGAGTAATTATCTTCTTGCTAAATTTGCAAAAGAAATAATTAAATCAAAAAATATTGATTTGCTTGAACATTACGATGAGACATTTGGAGACGATTTCTTGCGTTGCTCCGATAAAACCCCTAATTTGAAAGGTGCAAGGTTGGTTGGTGTTAGACCAGATTTTCATTCTGTGAAAATAGAACATCTACCGCAGCTTATCCGAGATGGCACCATAAAAGCTTTATATGTTATTGAAGATGATTTCGAGGATTTTCCTGAATTAAAAGAAGTACTCATCGAGCTGGATTTAATTGTTACTCATCAATACAATATGAACAATTCACTCACACAAATTGCAGATATTGTATTTCCCGTAACCACATTTGCTGAAAGCGAAGGCACCTTTGTGAACATCGATGGGCGTGTTCAACATTTCACCCCAGCTCTTGTTACTCGCAACAATTTGCGATTCATGGGAATGAAAATGAGCCGTTTAGATAAATTTGGAGCTTTCAATGATAGATGGACACAATTTGAATTTCGCGACTTGCGACAGAGTTGGGAAGTGATTCAAATGTTAGCAAATAAATTAGGTGCTAGTTGGAATTATCGTGCATCAGAGGACGTTTTCAAGGAAATATCATCTAATGTAGATGAGTTCAAGGGTATGACCTACGAGCTTCTCGATAGGCATCTTGGGGTGACTATTGGTCGTGCTAATAACCCAGACAAGCCTGTTAGAATTTACGAATCTCATTATATGAAGCCACAATAATCGAGGGGAATAGATGAACTGGTCATTGTTTCTTGTTGAGTTTTTGATCAAAGCCACAATAATCTTAACTTTGATTTTACTCATTGCTGCTGCTTTTGGTGTTTATCTCGAGAGAAAAGTGTCTGCTTGGATTCAAAATCGAATCGGACCTAATAGGGTAGGACCTTTTGGACTACTACAACCATTTGCGGATGTTTTAAAATTATTTTTGAAGGAAGATATTACGCCAAGTGCTGCAGACAAGTTGTTCCATCGCATAGCTCCAGTAATCTCTCTTGGTGTAGCCTTATCTGTTTATGCTGTTATTCCATTTGCTGAACCTTTTCAAATTGGGAATAGAACAATCTATTTTGCTATAACAACCCCAGATGTAAATGTTGGAATTTTGTTTATTCTTGCACTGACGTCTGTAGGTGTCTACGGTATTACATTTGCTGGGTGGTCCTCGAATAACAAATATTCACTACTTGGCGGATTACGTTCCTCTGCTCAAATGATATCTTACGAATTGTCTATGGGGTTGTCTTTGGTTGGGGTTTTACTTGTTTCACAATCTCTTTCATTGCAGGAAATCGTTCAGAAGCAAGCTTTGTGGAATTGGAATGTGTTTTATCAACCTCTTGCGTTTTTAATTTTTTTAGTATCGGCATTTGCCGAAACAAATAGAGCACCCTTTGATTTGCCCGAGGCGGAGCCCGAGCTTGTAGGTGGCTACAATACCGAATATTCTGGTATGAAATTCGGTATGTTTTTCCTTGCAGAGTACGCAAATATGTTTACTTCCTCATTGATTATTGTCCTTTTATTCTTCGGTGGCTGGAGTTTGCCAATCCCGGCCGAGTGGATAGGACTCGAGCAAGGTTCATTCTGGTTGTCTCTTATTCAATTTATCGTCTTGATTATAAAAACATTAGCTTTCGTTTTTTTCTTCATTTGGGTGCGGTGGTCCGTACCAAGATTTCGTTACGACCAACTGATGTACCTTGGTTGGAAAGTTCTTTTACCTCTTGCCTTGTTAAACTTGATTGTTACATCAATCGTTATTTATTTTTTGGTTTAAAGATTGGAAATAATGTATGAATAGAATAGAAAATACAGAACACGACAGACTCACATTTTGGGAGAAATTGTATCTCCCCGAAATAGCAAAAGGTTTGGGTATAACACTTCGGCAGATGTTTAAACCCAAATTTACTCGTCAATATCCCGAAGAGCGTTGGGAACCGACTGGCTCTTACCGCGGTCGACCAGTATTAGTGCTTGATGAAGATGGTGAAAGATGTGTTGCCTGTGGATTATGCTCTCGGGTCTGCCCCGCCTTGGCAATCGAAGTTCAAGCAGCTGAAACTGGACGCGATAAAGAGCGCTATCCAGAAAAGTTTGAAATAAATATGCTACGTTGCATATACTGTGGTTTTTGCGAAGAAGTCTGCCCCGAAGAAGCAATTGTAATGAGTAAGGATTACGAACTGGTATTTACAAATCGAGAGGATGCAATATTAGGCAAAGAGAAATTGCTTGTACCAATCCACAAATTGCAAGAACGTCTCGAATTTTTAAGAGAATATAAGTAGTTTTCTAGAAATATTTACTTTGCAATCAAAAGGTTTGTGAAAAATCAAATTTCTAAAAATTTGTTGTTTTTGTATTCTATTTAAATATTTTTTTCTAAAAGATTTACTATATTTGTGATGTTTTTTGGTTAACTTATGAGCGGATTAATCTTATGTCTTTTCTTATTATTCTTCGGAGGGCAAAAAATGAAGATTGAAATCTTTAGTAGCTCCTTTCAACACGAAGGATTTATACCTCAAAAATACACCTGCGATGGTGCCAATGTCTCTCCACCCCTAAGTTGGAAAAACCTTCCCCAAGGAACTAAATCAATTGCAATCATTAACGACGACCCAGATGCTCCGATGGGAACTTGGGTCCACTGGATTATTTACAACATACCCGCAACTTCTCATGGTCTTCCCGAAAATATCAAGCCAATTGAGAAACTCCCAGATGGTACACTTCAAGGAAAAAATAGTTGGGGGAAGATTGGATATGGAGGTCCTTGCCCACCAAGTGGTACGCATCTTTACTTTTTTAAAATCTATGCTTTGGATGTGGTGTTAGATTTAAAGCCCGGAGCAACAAAAGATGAACTTCTCCATTCAATGAAAGGACACATACTTGCCGAAGGTGAATTTTATGGCAAATACAGCAGAAAAAAATAATCGTAAAACAAAGGTCAAAAAGAAAAAGGATTTCGTTAGTACCTTTATCTTGTCACTCCTTAAATTAATTTCAATTTTATTCATTGTCCTTATTATTTTGTTTTTCTGGACAGAGGACCTCTACGACTATAATAATTGGAATTACGAGTTGTTTTTTCAAATAGTTGCTTTCACAGGTATTTTAGCTGGCTTTCTGATGTTTTTCTTTAAACCTAATCTGTCTGGGTGGGTTATTCTTTTCTCTTCTGTTTCTTTTTGGTTCGTCACTGCAATAATTAGAGGATTGTTGTGGCTTGGTCCTCTTTTTCTTGTTTTTCCACTTATTGGAATTTTAATTTTAGTTCTCAATAAATTAAATAAACAAAAATTGTACTCTTGATGCGAAAGTCTCCCACCACGAATACTCAAATCTAAATTTTGAATTAGTTTCCTTTGCAAACGAGAACAGAATTGTTATTATGAAACTTTGCTAAACTTTTTTTCCTAATTTTGTGTTTTTTTGATTGTGAAAATGAATGACAATAATCACGAAAGATTTTTAGTTACATCTGCTCTTCCATACGCAA
>JBKBVP010000075.1:0-6745 GCA_046289495.1 Candidatus Kapaibacteriota bacterium
TTGCAACGCATAAATCAAAGGTAGTGTTATTTTTCTTTCTCGTAGGTCGTTGCCGACTGGTTTCCCAATGATGTTGGATTTTCCAGTAAAATCAAGTATATCGTCACGAATTTGAAACGCCAATCCAATTAATCTGCCAAATTCTTTAATTCTCGTTCTTGATTCTTGGTCGCTTGTAGAGCTGAGGCATCCAATCTCGCAGCATGCCGAGATTAACGATGCCGTTTTGCTATAAATTATTTCAAAATATCTCTCTTCGCTTGCCTCCTCGTCTTTCGTGGTTTGGATTTCCAAAAGTTCCCCTTCGCTCATCAGTTTAACAGCAGTTGATAAAATTTCCAAAAATCCGAATTCTTTGTTCTCGATTGCTACCAATAACCCTTTTGCAAGTAGGAAATCACCCAAAAGAACAGCAATTTTGTTATTCCATTTTGCGTTGATAGAGAGCAAGCCTCGGCGTTCTTTTGCTTCGTCGACTACATCGTCGTGCACAAGAGTTGCTGTATGAAGCAACTCTACCATTGCTGCACCGATGTATGTTCTGTCGCTAATTTTTCCAACAAGACCAGATGTAAGAAATGTTAAAAGTGGTCGTATTCGCTTTCCCTTTCTCGACACAAGATATCGAACTACTACATCAAGTAGCCCGATGTTTGTTTTCAGAACAGAAGCGAAGTATTTTTCAAATTTTTCTAAATCCTTGACAACTGGTTGATAAATATTTTCTAAAATATTCAATTGCACCCAATAATGTTAAAACTTCTCGCTAAAATATCGCATAAATTGAGCTCTTTCGTATGCAGCTGGATTTAAACTTCTCGACTGGCTAAGACGACCGCGAAATTCATCAAGTGAATTAAATTCCTTCTCTTGCATCCAATTCCTCATTTCATCAAGCATATCTGTAATAACTTTTGGTCCTTTCCTATACAATATCGATGCAATTTGCACTGCTTTTGCCCCAGCAAGTATTTGTTTGATAACAGCTTTACCATCGTGCACGCCCGTAGATGCGCATAGGTCGCAATTCACACGCTCGCTCATAATGGCGATCCATCGTAACGATTTCCCTAAGTCGCTGGGACTGCTCAGTACATTTGTCGGAACTACTGTTAGGCTTTCCAAATCAAAGTCTGGCTCGAAAAATCTGTTGAAAAGTACTATTCCCTTTACACCAGTTTCAGAAATTTTCCTTATCATCTCGGCAAGATTAGAAAAATAATAGCTTAATTTTACGGCAACCGGTATTTGGACCTTCGCAAGAACGGAGTTAATTATTTCAAAATAGGTTTGTTCGTTCACTTGGCTTGTTTTGTTTAAATCCGAAGGCATAATGAAAATGTTCAATTCCAAAGCATCTGCTCCAGCATTTTCGATTCTTTGAGCAAAAGGTACCCACTCGTGGGCACTTACGCAATTGACGGAAGCGATAATTGGTACAGAGACTTCCTTTTTTGCTTCTGATATTAGGTGTAAATACTTTGTTACACTATCCTCGATGGTTTCCAGGTCGTAAAAATCATAAATTTCTGGATACACTGTCATTGGTCTTTGCATCTGAGCCAGATTGCTCTCCATTTCCCAAAGTATTTCTTCCTCGAATATCGATTTCAAAACAATTGCAGATGCTCCACTATCGACCAGCATCTTTATATCTTTAACTGAGTATGTGTAACCGCAACTTCCAACTATTATTGGATTGGAAAGTTTAAATCCTAAATATGTTGTTGTTAAATCCATAAAACTTTTGATTTTTTATAAAAACAAAAATAAGCAATTAATAAGGATTTTCAATTATTCCAAATATTCTACACCTTTAAATCAAGTCGTAATAAATTGCACGGAAATCTAAAATTTATTTTTGTAAAACTCGACTTTAATATTTTTAAAAGATGGAATTAAAATGAACTTCAATGTATTTGATTACTATAATATCGAGGAATTGCTCAGTGAAGAAGAGCGTTCTATACGCGAGATGGTCCGTAAATTTGTTGATTCAGAGGTGATACCGATAATTGAAAAGCACTACCGAGAGGGTACGTTTCCGATGCATCTAATTCCTCGTATGGCAGAACTTGGTTTGCTTGGTATTACGCTTCCCCAGCGATATGGCGGCGCTGGCGCAAATTATACAAGCTATGGTTTAGCGATGATGGAGTTAGAACGAGGCGACTCTGCTATCCGTTCTTTCGCTTCTGTTCAGAATTCTTTAGTTATTTATCCTATTCTTCGATATGCAAAAGAAGAAGCAAAACAAAAGTGGCTCTCTAAATTGGCACGAGGCGAGGTAATTGGTTGTTTTGGTCTGACTGAGCCCGACTTTGGCTCCAATCCTGCTGGGATGGCAACCACTGCAAAGAAAATCGATGGTGGATATGTTATTAATGGTACAAAAATGTGGATTACGAATGGCAACATTGCCGATATTGCAATTACTTGGGCAAAACTCGATGGTGTTGTCAATGGCTTCATTGTCGAGACTAATCGAAAAGGTTTCAAAGCAATCGAGATGAAAAATAAACACTCCCTTCGAGCTTCGGTGACTTCGGAACTTGTTTTGGAGGACGTTGAAATTCCAGAGGAAAACCATCTTAACGTTACAGGTTTGAAAGGACCGCTGAGTTGCCTTACACAAGCACGATATGGAATAGCATGGGGAGCGATTGGTTCTGCGATAGCGGTGTTTGAATCCGCACTAAATTATGCCAAAACAAGGATACAATTTGGAAAACCAATAGGTGCATTTCAAATCATTCAAGAAAAATTAGTCTGGATGTTGAATGAAATAACCAAGGCACAGCTTCTTGCCTATCGCTTAGGTAGGCTGAAGGATGAGGACCGTGCTCGTTTCCAGCAAGTTTCGCTCGCAAAGCGTAACAACGTCGAAATTGCCTTGCAATGCGCAAGAATTGCGCGTGAAATTCACGGTGCAAATGGAATTTTGGACGAATATCCTGTTATGCGTCACATGGCAAATCTTGAATCAGTTAAAACTTACGAAGGCACCCACGATATCCACACTTTGATACTTGGGGAGGATATTACGGGATTTAGTGCTTTTATGTAACATTTTATGGAAATAGATAAAAAGTTAGTCAAGCTCCTTAGGAATATATCTATTCTCTTGCAAATCAAAGGGGAAAATATTTTCAAAGCACAGGCATACGCAAAAGCTGCCGATATCATCGAGTCTATGCAACTCGATATCCACACCCTCGCTAAAAATGGTAAACTTGGCGAAATCGAGGGTTTTGGCGAGGCTCTTGTAAAAAAAATTACTGAATATGTCGAGACTGGCAGAATGTCTTATTACGATAGATTATCCTCTGAAGTTCCAGTTGAATTAGTTTCTATAACCAAAATTCCAGGAATTGGACCAAAGAAAACAAAAATCCTTTTTGAAAGCCTCGGGATTAAGTCCATCGATGACTTGGAGAGGGCTTGTATCGAGGATAAGGTCTCCAAAATCAAAGGTTTCTCGATTAAATCTCAAGAAATTATACTTAATAGCATACAACATATTAAAGCTTGGAAAGGGAAGAGACAACAATTCGCTTGCTTTCAAGAAGCAAATAATATTTCAAATTTTCTTAAATCAATACCAGAGGTACAGAGGTATTCCATAGTTGGGGAGATGCGTCGTTACTCCGAGACAGTAACCTCGGTACACTTCCTTGCCTCAACAATTGAAACGCAAAAACTAATTAGCAACTTCGGCAAGCGATTCAATCTAAATATAGAAGCAAACAGTTTCGCTTTTCAAACAGATGATGAAATTTTAGTTCGAATTTCTTTCTGCCATCCCCGAAGTTACATATGGCAATTGCATAATCTTACTGGTTCCGGTGATTATATTAAATCATTTAGTGAATTTTTCGAAAATAAAACCAATCGGAGTTTCGATTTTTATGAGTTTCCATATCCTACGATTACCTTTGAAACCGAGGAGCAGCTTTTCGACTGGCTCGGAATTCAATATATTCCACCCGAGCTGAGAGAAAGCAATTTCTCAATTCAGCAAGCAATTGAACAGAGGATTCCGAGACTTATTCAAGAGTCCGACTTGCGTGGTATGGTCCACGTACACTCCACTTGGAGCGATGGATTCAACACTATCGAACAAATGGCAACAGCTGCAAAAAATCTTGGTTTCGAGTACATTGTCGTTTGCGACCATAGCCAGAGTGCAAAATACGCAAATGGGCTCGAGCCAGAAAGAGTAATTCTACAGCATAAAGAAATAGATGAATTAAACAAAAAAAATATTGGCATTCGTATTTTAAAAGGCATCGAATCTGATATTCTACCCGACGGCAGTCTCGATTACAACGAAGATATCTTGCAAAAGTTTGACGTTGTTGTTGCCTCGGTCCATTCCCATTTTAAGATGACTAAAGCAGAAATGACAAGAAGAATAATCTACGCCTTGATGAGTCCATACACTCACATTCTTGGGCATCCCACCGGTAGACTGCTCCTCTCTCGCGATGGTTATGAAGTCGACATAAAAGCTATCATTGATGTTGCTGCCGACTATGGCAAGATAATCGAATTAAACGCCAATCCGTATCGCTTAGATTTGCCTTGGGAGCATGTCATCTATGCCAAAGAAAAGGGCGTCAAGATATCAATTAATCCAGACTCGCACGACATCGGGAGTCTCACGGATGTCTTCTACGGGGTAAATTTTGCACGTAAAGGATGGCTCGAAAAGTCGGATGTTGTTAATTGTTTGAATTGCGATGCTTTTTTGCAACACATTGATTCAATTGGGAATAAATAAAATGATTAAAACCGCCACGATGCTTTTCTTGATTGTATGCCTTAATATCCGCTTGTTTTCGCAAACAGATACGCTCGAGAAACTACTAATAGCTGAAATTGATTTTGGGCAAGCAAATTCGCGCCTCGAACATTTAAAGGTCGAAGCTGCGATGAATTTGGTGGCTCGATTTAGCCAGAAGTTTACCTTAATTCCTACGGATGTCCGAGACTCTCTTGCTTCGCTTCTGCACAGAAATGGATTGGAACCTACCCCCGAGAAACTTGCCCGAGAGCTTTCTGCACGAAAAATACTCATAATTAAAGTTAAGACTTTTGCTAATATTCTTCGTGCCGATATCTTTTGCTACGATATGGTTGATAGTTCGATCAATCACGGCAAAGGTTATGCTCCAATACGGTATTTTGTAAAAGACAAACACACTCCCTTAATCGACCCGGCTATCTTGACCGGTCTACAAAGAGCATTTGCCGATATGCTCGAGAAACCCGAGCTTTATCAACATTTAGAAGGAAATTTGAAAGTGAAACCCGCATCGCCACTGGTCATTGGGACTATTAACTACACAGAAAGTGATACACTCTCGAAATGGGAAATTTTTCGTAAAAGACAGGTTACATCTTATTTTGCTGTCGAGACTATCTTTGCGATTGCAAGGCAAAGCTCGGACTTTGTTGTGTTTGATATTCCCACTCGAGACTCCATTTATTCATACTTCAAATTATACGAGCCAGAAAACTACGCTCCGCCAAATCTCGATGAAATCCAAGCACTGTTGAAGTTTGAAGTGGAATATTACATCTCTGGTGAATTTTTTTGGGATAACGGAGATGCGATCTTGAAATTATACCTGTGTAAAATCACAGAAAATGGCTTGGAAATACTAAAAGAGAGTGCAACTGTCGTGAAAGAGGATAGCTTAGAGGCATTCAAACAAGCCCTCGAGCTGGCAACGGAAGATTTGTTTAACTTAACTAATGATTAGTATGCAAAACTTTGTATTCCACAATCCAACGAAAGTAATATTCGGACAAGGAACCATACCAAAAATTGGAGGTGAAATAGCTAAGTTAAACATTAAGCGCGTCTTGCTCCTTGCTGGTCAAGGCTCGATTAAAACAAATGGTGTGTACGAGCAAGTTGTCGAATCCCTCGTTAAGAATAAAATCGAATGGGTCGAGCTTTGGGGAGTACGACCAAATCCCGTACTTTCGCACGCTATTGAAGGGGTACGCATCGTTCGAAAGGAGAAGCTACAAGCAATTCTTGCCGTTGGCGGTGGTTCGGTCGTCGACGAGGCAAAATCCATTGCTGCTGGTTTCTTCCTCGATAATCTTTGGGATGCATTCGAGCGCAAAGTTGAAATTGTAGATGCTCTTCCCGTCTTTACGGTTTTAACAATCTCCGCCACTTGCTCGGAAATGGACCCCTATGCTGTCCTGACCAACGAAGAAGAAAACAAAAAATGGAACATTGCTGGGTTCCCATTATATCCGAAAGTTTCCATCGTAGACCCAAGCGTCCAATCAACTCTCCCTTGGAAGCAGACTGTCTACGGAGCAATAGATGTATTGTCCCACATTATGGAGTTTTATTTTCAATCTAAAGGTGAAGAGCCAACAACTTCGATCGACGAGACTTTGATGATAAATATATTTAAATGTGTAGACCAATTACAAACAAATCCATTAGATTACGAGGCACGTTCAGCGCTTAGTTGGTCGGCTATAATGGCTCTGAATGGAGTCTCTGGGGCAGGATTGTATGGCGGGGACTGGGCTTGCCATACAATTGAGCACGGAATAAGCGCATTGCATCCCGAAGTTGCCCACGGCGCTGGTCTTGCAGTTGTCTTCCCTGCTTGGATTAAATACATACATACTTTGAACGAACCGCAGTTTCTTCGCTGGGCAAATGTCATCTTTGGAAAAAATAATGTCCCCTCTGCAGTCTTTGCATTGA
>JBKBVP010000076.1:0-6745 GCA_046289495.1 Candidatus Kapaibacteriota bacterium
AAACAATTTTTTGTTAAATTCGTTTTAAAATTTGAAATATAATAAAAAATTTGCTTTTTAGAACATATTAATCAAAAATTTTTTGTATTATAAACTTGAATAATTAAATTTTGGAGATAAAAATGCCAACTTCAAAAACCAACGGGAACAATCTATCGAGCGCAAAGGGTATGATTGATATTGAAGTTTTGAAATCAAAAAAAATAGCAGAGTTGACTGCAATTGCTAAATCTTTGGGCATTACAGATTTTTCAGATTTACGCAAGCAAGAATTAATCCTTAAAATATTGGAGACGCAAACGCAACAAAAAAGCAAAGAAACACCCGAAGAAAAAATATTAAGTGCAACAGGCGTGCTGGAAGTGCTGCCCGATGGTTATGGTTTTTTACGCTCTGCAGATTACAATTATTTGAACTCGCCAGACGATGTCTATGTTTCGCCCTCTCAAATAAAGCGCTTTAGTCTACGTACTGGGGATACCATACGTGGGCAAGTGCGTCCACCAAAAGATAGTGAACGCTACTATGCACTCCTAAAAGTTGAAAGTGTAAATTACCTTGAACCTGAACTCCTGCGGGACAGACCATTATTCGACAACCTTACTCCTACGTATCCTGTTAAAAGAATTAACTTGGAAACCACTCCCAATGATTATTCCATGCGTATTGTTAATCTCCTCTGTCCTATTGGTAAGGGACAACGTGGTTTAATCGTAGCGCCACCTAAATCTGGAAAAACAATCTTGCTTCAACAAATGGCTAATGCCATCGTTCGAAATCATCCAGAAATCAAACTGATTATTCTTTTAATTGATGAAAGACCCGAAGAAGTTACCGATATGGAGCGTTCCGTTAAGGCCGAAATTATATCATCAACTTTTGATGAACCCCCTGAAAGACACATGCAAGTGGCAGATATGGTATTAGAAAAAGCTAAAAGATTAGTCGAGGCAAAGTTGGATGTTGTAATTCTGCTGGATTCACTGACAAGATTAGCCAGAGCAAGTAATACAGTTACACCTCATTCCGGCAAAATACTCTCTGGAGGTGTGGATGCTAATGCTTTGCACAAGCCAAAGCGTTTCTTTGGTGCAGCCAGAAATATTGAAGAAGGTGGTTCTTTGACAATTATAGCCACCGCTTTAATCGAGACTGGGAGTAGAATGGATGAAGTTATCTTTGAGGAATTTAAAGGAACTGGAAATATGGAATTGGTATTAGATAGAAAAATTGCAGACCGTCGTATATTCCCTGCAATCGACGTTAATAGGAGTGGAACCCGTAAGGAAGAATTATTACTTAGTCAGGAAGAGTTAAATAGAGTTTGGATTCTACGAAAAGTATTAAGTGAAATGCAACCGGTTGAAGCAATGGAATTCTTGCTTAGTAGGATGAAAGGTACAAAATCAAATCGCGATTTCCTACAGTCGATGAATACTTAAAGTTAGTTTAAATTTATTTAATTTTTAAAAGAATGTCCTTAATTTGATTATAAATTTTTTCGATCTCACCTTGACCGTTAATAAAGTGTGCAATTCCTTTTTTTGTATAGTAGTCTATAAGAGGCTTTGTCTGCTTTTCGTATACAGCAAGGCGATTTCTAACAGTTTCTTCATTGTCATCTGTTCTTTGATATAACTCGCCTCCATCTATATCGCATTTTCCATCTACTTTAGGTGGATTGAATACAAGATGGTAAGTTTTGCCACAGATTTTGCATGTTCTCCTAGCGGTAAGCCTGTTTACAATTTCTTCTGTGTGAACATCCAAAATTAAAACACAATCGAGTTTTTGGTTGAGTTCCGCAAGCAACTTATCCAAGGCCTCGGCCTGAGCAATAGTTCTCGGGAAACCATCGAGCAGGTAACCGTTTTTATACTCTGGTTTTCCAAGCTCTTCTTTAATCATGTCAATGATTAAAGTGTCTGGTACCAATTCGCCTTTGTCCATAAACTGTTGAGCTTTGAGTCCAAGTTCAGTTCCTTGCTTTCTGTGAAATCGCAATAAATCACCAGTAGAAAGCTGCTTGATTTGAAAATCTTGGCATATAAGTTCTGCCTGAGTACCTTTGCCTGCCCCAGGCGGTCCTAAAAAAATTAATCTCATTAACAGTCCTCCAATTACCAGTATTTACTTTCAAGTAATATGCTTTTTATTTTTTCTAAAATCTCAAATTGTTTTTCCTTTCGAAGCTTACTCTTTATTTCTTCAAAGAACTTGGGATAATGTTGATCATCAAGTAACGCCGTTATATTCTCTGCTAAGTGTAGAACATCTTTAGAATTGGGTTGATTTTTAGCAAATTCAACCACTCTTTTATAAATAGTTTCTTTATCGAAATCGTATTTACGTAGAAGCTTCACGAGGATTATAAATTGGTCGACATTTAGAACATTTTTCCAAATTTTTTCGAAAATGAGTTTTTGTAAATTTGGTAGATTAAGTTTAAGGGTTACTTCTAAAAGGTTAAACAAGGAATGGCAATTGCTGGTGTTATTAATAAAATTGTGAAGAAATGTCTCTATATCAATTATTGAAAATTTATATCTCGCCATAACCTTAGAAAATCTAATTGCGGATTCAATGTCATTGACCTTGATTTTCCAGCTATTGAGGTAGGTTTCTATTAAGTTTTTTGAAGTTTCTTTGTCGTCGAAAAGTTTTTCGATTTGTTGTAAGAACAAATCCAATTCATTAATGAATTTGATTTTCAATTTGTAAACCTCATTTAATATAGAGGTAACCCAATTAAAATCTCGGTAATGTTTTAAAATCGATTCGCATAGTCTAGAATAATTTTCTATGTTTAAGTATTGACTGTCTAACAAAGCTTTTGCCTTTTTTAAAATTTTTTTTGCATAATATTTATCATCTACTTCCACAAAGATTTTATCAACAAGTATAAGGTAATCATTTAAATATTTGGCTTCTTTTTCCAATTTTTGAAGTTCATCGTATTTACTTTGGTTCTCTTCTCTCTTTTTAAGCTTTCCCTCAACTATTGCAATCCATTCTTCATCACTTGGGAAGTATTTTTTTACAAATTCTGTGATGAGTTTCATATCTTGAAGTGAAGCAACAATCTCCTCTGCAATAAGAAAACATCTTCTCGCGTTTTCTAAGTCGTTTAACAGTTCATTGTAAATTTTTCCAATCTCTAAAAATTCTTGTGTAGTAGCCGAGATTTTTTCGCAAGTTCTTAAAACATTTTCTACGAATTCATCACTACCAAATAGGGGATAGTAGTGTTTTATAATTTCTAAATGTTGTTCAAATTTTGCTGATTTTTCTAGCGCTTTATTAAAGAATGCTTTTGCGAGGTTGTAATTTGATAATTTATTATAGCACTCCAAGGCAAATTTAATTATATCCTTTGGTTCTTCTATTTTGTCCAGAGATTCTTTCAGTTGCAATGTTGTTAGTTCACTATCTTTTAAAACCTCGAATCCATGTGAAATGTTATTCAAAATTTCGTCTGGGGAACTCGAATTATTCACCAAGTAATTTACAATTTCTTTAGCCAATTCCAAATTTTGTAGTTCAGAAAAAGCGAATTTAACCAAATTTGCAAGTGTTTTCTTTTCTTTTATTGTTTTGAATGATTTTTGAAGTAGTTCTGTTGCAAGTAAGCGGTTTTTTTGTAATGACCAAATTGTTAATGCTAAATCATAGAGCTCTTCGGAGGTTGTAGCAAAATTTTTTGCTTCCTCGAGCAAAGATGCAATAGGCTCTGTATATCCAATTTTTGCAAATGCATTTGCCAAAAGAATAAATTCACTTGTAAATTTTGCTTCACTTCTTGCCTCCTCTAAAAGCTGAATTGCCCACTCTCTATCTCCAAGTGTTTCGTAAATTATAGATATAAAACGTGTTGTGTTTGCAATCCCATCAACGTTTTTTTCGTAATTTTTTAAAAGTGATTTTGCCGCCTCGACGTTGGTTTTTGTTAAGTCTCGAACAATATTGTAAAGGTCATCGAAGTTTTTTATGCTTTTAGAAGTTTTATCGAGAACAGATTTGAGAAGTTCGCTGTTTGGGAGATCTAAATAGATTACATGAATTAGTTCTTTCAAGTCTTTTGCGTTTTTGGCCTCTTTCAAAGCATTGTTAAAAATTTCGATGGCTTTATCTTGATTGTTGAGATTTTCTATGATGCTATGTGCAAGTCTACATAGCTCGAGCGGTTCAAATGCATTATCTTCAGCATTTTCGTATGCTTCAAGGGCTTTTTCGATATCATTAAGCTGAAGGTAAGTTTCAGCGAGCAAAATGAAGTCATCCGGAAATTTGCATTCGTTCTCTGCTTCAGCAAGTAATTCTTTTGCATATTCTATGTCTTTGGGTTCTTCAAGAGCTTTCTTGACCAACTCTATATAATCTCTCAATTCAACGCAATTTTTTTCTTCATCCTGGAGTTGTTCTCTTGTTGCCATTGTAATTTCCTTAATTTTGAAAACTCAAAGTAAAATTTATAAAAAGAGTAGCAAAAACATTTTTAATCTTTGTAAATTTTTTGTTTTTAGAAGAAAAAATTATTTTGTAACTTGTTAATTTAAACGGTTTATATATATGGAAAACATAAAGTTCAAATCATTAATTGTCGATGAAATTGAACTTGGGAAATTTAGAAGATATATTGGAGAAAAAACTATTTCAGAGTTACCAAACGGTGAAGTATTAATAAAAGTTTTGTATTCCTCACTCAATTATAAAGATGCACTTTCTGCTGCTGGTCACAAAGGAATTACACGCAAATATCCTCATACTCCTGGAATTGATGCAAGTGGGGTTGTCGTCGAAAGTCGCTCAGATAGTTTCAAAGAAGGTGATGAGGTAATTGTAACTGGTTACGATTTAGGAATGAATACTTCTGGTGGTTTTGGGCAATTTATTCGTGTTCCTGCGGATTGGGTCGTTCCACTTCCAAAGGGTATTAATTTAAAGGAAGCAATGATTTATGGTACTGCTGGTTTCACAGCTGGTTTGTGCGTGAATGCTTTTTTGGAAAAAGGAATTAAGCCCGAGCATGGTAAAATTCTTGTTACTGGTGCAACTGGTGGTGTTGGTTCTTTGTCTATTTCTATTTTAACGAAATTGGGTTATAATGTTGTAGCCTCAACTGGTAAGTTGGATAAAGCTGAATTTCTAAAAAATCTGGGTGCGAAAGAGATAATCCATAGGGCCGAGCTATACGACGAAAGTTCAAAACCTTTGTTGCCGAGAAAGTGGATTGCTGCTGTAGATAATGTTGGTGGGGTTACTCTTTCAACCGTGATAAGATCAATGGATTATGATGGAGTTGTTGCTTCTGTGGGCTTAGTTGAAAGTGAAAAGTTAAATACGACTGTTTATCCGTTTATTTTGCGTGGTGTTTCCCTCGTGGGGATTGATTCTGCTCAAACAAAGATGCCCAAAAGATTAAAAATCTGGGAACATTTAGCTACCGATTGGAAAATTTCCTTCGAAGGCTTGTGGCGTGAGGTAGGTTTGAATACTTTAATCGAAGAAATCGATAGAATTTTAAAAGGTGAGCAAGTTGGAAAAGTCTTAGTAAATTTGTGGATTTAAAAAAGGGAGTATAAATGTTTTTATTAGCATTAGGCTTAATTTTATTGGCATTTAGTTTTCTTTTACTAAAATCTCGTGAAGGTTTAGGAAAATACAAGTCAACATTAATCTACATAGGTCTGCTTCTAACCCTTATTGGATTTCTTACCTCTACCATAAGGCAAATTGATGCTGGATATGTTGGGGTTCAGGTCCTTTTCGGCAAGGTTCAGCAAAGTGTCTTGTACGAGGGTTTGAATTTTGTGAATCCTTTTGTAGAAGTGAAGCAAATGTCAATTCAAACACAGAATTACACTATGAGTGGTCAGACAGACGAGTCGAGTCGTGAACAAGATGATGCAATCCGTGTTTTAAGTAGAGATGGCTTAGAGGTAACAATCGATTTGACGGTGTTATACAAGATTTTTCCCGAACAAGCTCCAAAAATTTATCGTGAGATTGGGTTAAATTACCAAGATAAGATTATACGCCCAATCACACGCACTGGGATTCGAGAGAGTGCAACGTATTATGATGCCATTTCTTTATTTTCCGATAAAAGGGAAGAGTTTGAGCAGAAAATTCGAGAGAAGATTTACGATGAGTTTCAAAAGCGAGGAATAATTCTCGAGAGACTTCTCGTACGAAATATAACTCTGCCACAATCTGTAAAAGAAAGTATTGAAAGGAAAATTACTGCTGTTCAAGAAGCGCAGCGTATGGAATATGTCTTGCAAAAAGAAAGGCAAGAGGCAGAACGAAAGCGTGTCGAAGCCCAGGGCGTCGCAGATGCACAAAAAATTATCAACTCTGGTTTAAGTGAAAAGATTCTACAGTTTGAAATGATAAAAGTACAAAAAGAACTCGTCAATTCACCCAATTCTAAAATTATCATTATTGGAGGGAAGCAAACAGCTCCTTTCATTATAGGCGATAGCAAATAATTTAACATGGTTTGTTTGAACCAAGTTCAGTAATTTTGTTTTTTTATTGGATATGGATAATTATATACAACAAGAGAAAAAGTATTTTTTGCAAACATACAAAAGATTTCCTATAGTTGTTGAATGTGCAAAAGGCACGAAAATTTACGATAACCAAGGTAACGAGTATTTGGATTTTTTGGGTGGTATAGCGGTGAATGTTCTTGGGCATGTGCATCCAGTTGTTTTAGAAGCCATCGAAATGCAAATTAAGC
>JBKBVP010000077.1:0-6662 GCA_046289495.1 Candidatus Kapaibacteriota bacterium
ACGTTTAATTCTCTCTTGCGCAAGAATTGAATTGTCGTCGATACCGCCAGTATCGAGAAAGTTTACTGGACCAATAGGGGGCAATTCCATTGGTTTTTCGACTACATCTGTAGTTGTACCAGGTGTCGGCGAAACTATGGCTACCTCTTGATTGGCGATGAAATTTAGAAAGGAGGATTTGCCAACATTGGTTCTCCCAACCAAAGCTACTTGTATTCGTAACGATTTTGGTGTTCTATTCATTTGTCGACAAAAGAAAAATTAATAAACGCAAAATGTGGGTTTTAAGTTTTGAATTTTGAATAAGAATTAGTAGTAGAAAACTATTTTATCGGTTTTAAAATGTATTTTACTTTACCGATTAATTGTAAATCCTTTGTATTTTTTATTTCAACACTTTGATATTTGGGATTTGCCGAGACTAAACGATAACCACCCTCTGTTTTTTCTAATCTTTTTACGAAGTAGATACCTTCGTATTTAACCACATAAATGGCACCATTTTCGAAGTCGTCTTTTGTGGTCAAGACAATGTCTCCATTGCAAATACCAGCCCCGACCATCGAGTCTCCAGATACTGTAAAGGATTTCATACCATCAGTAGAAATGGTATCGGGTCTTGTGTTGGAAAGTATGTCGGTGACCTCGAGCTTTGATATGTCGATGTTTCTCAACTGCAAAGGTTGGGCTTGACCGCTATTGTAAAGCGTGGTTAATAGGTCGAATTTGTAGAATGCATTGTCGAGGACTTCGTCGGGGTCGATGCCCATAGATTCGAGCATCATAAGTGTTTTTCTGAAGTTTGGGGGTAGACTGCCGCGGAGATGAGCTTTGAGGAGTTCTCTTTCAAATTGTTTTATAATCTTCTTGCGTTCGCTTTCAGTCATTTATGCCCCTCCTTTTTATGATTTCAATTATATCACCCGCAACAGCTGTATATTTTCGCGCAAGCTCAATTAGCTCGTCGAAGTTTCGCTCTGAATATTCAATGCGAGTGGTCTCTAAATTGCTGGGTAGAATTTTATCTTCGATTTGATTTAAAATAGGTGCATCGTTGTTCGGACCCTTTGCTTCGAGGTGTTTTTCGAGCTTGTCTTTTAGCTCGCGTCCAGCTTGATTTGGAGCAAAGAAGCTTCCTTCGCCCGTTAAAATGAAAATTGGATTAATTCCACGCCGATACAAAGTTACAAGTAAAGATGGTGGTACCTGTGCTCGACCTAACTCGTAGTTTAAGATTTTGTGCATTGTCTCTCCCAATAGGCGTGCAAATTGAGTTGCCGAGAGCTTTCCGCCCTCGTTGAAGATCGACCTTACAAATCTCAGACGCTCGCCTATTTCCTTGTTTAAATTCTGCATTTTGTAATTTTGTAAATTTTACTTAATTTTGATGTAAGAAATACATAAAAAATATGTATTTCTTGCAAAGACAAAAATAAAAAAATTCAAACAAAAAAGCAAATGAAATTATGGAAAAAAAGTTGGATGTTTTCACTAAGGTGGAATTAAACGACCTCACAGAGGACCTGAAACTGATTGCCAATGCCTGTGGAATCGATACCGTAAGGATGCTGCTTCGTTATTGTGCTGGGATGTCCATCTACATTCCAAAAATTGCACGCTTAGAAAAATTTATACTTCGCTACATCAAAGAAAATTCAGATAAATCATTTAAGCAAATTGCAAGCGAGCTTGGCGTCACTGAGCAATTTGTAAAAAAATTATTTCGCCAAATGAAAAAACAATGAAAATCCTATTAAAGTAGTGCTATCAACAACGTAAAAACTTCTAAACCCACGATTATTTTCAATTAAATATGTTTTTCACATTTACTAATTCATTCACAATTTCGTTTTAGTAATTTTTAACAAAAAGTTTAATGAGCAAATTCATTTTTACTTTGGGTTATTCAGTTTGGATAATTATTGTCTTAGTGCTTGTTTCGTTTATAATTACTTACTTTTATTATCGTCGGACAAATCCAGAATTAGACACTCCGAGCAAGCTTCTTTTAGGCTCGCTACGGTTCTTTGCTCTTTTGCTCTTATTTTTTTTCTTTGTCGAGCCTGTTGCAAACTACATTACAAACAAATTTAAGGAGCCCAAAATTGCTTTAATTATCGACAATTCCTCCTCGATGAAACTAAAATGGCATAATATAGACAAATATGCAGAAACTATGAATCTCTTGAGCAATTCAGGATTGTTGGATTTCAAAAAGTATACAACCTTGTTTTTCAAATTTAGCTCCGCAACTCAGTTGATAAATAAATTTCACCCCGACTCACTGCGTTTCGAGGGAGATGCAACTAATCTAACTTCACCTTTCCGAAGACTTTCGGAAATTAAATCCGAAGAAAACATCCAGGCTGTGGTTTTGATTAGCGATGGTATTCAAAATGTCGGGGATAATCCAATTCCTACAATCGAAAGACTTGCTCTACCAGTTTTTGCTATTGGTATTGGCGACACCATTGCTCCGAAAGATTTGATTGTTGCCTCCATCACAACAAACGATGTTGCATTTGTCGACAAGACAATGCCTGTTAAGGTATCCATTAAGTCCTTTGGCTACGCAAATAAGCAAGCCAATGTCGAACTGTTCGATGGACAGAACCTTGTTGCACAACAGCAAATTACCCTTTCGAAAGAAAACGAAGACTATAGCGTTGTGTTTCAATTTACACCAAAGAGCGAGGGATTTGTCAAACTAATTGCGAGAGTGCAACCATTTCAAGATGAATTTTCTGCCGAGAACAACCAACAAAGTGTCCTTGTCAAAGTAATTAAAAGTAGAAAGAAATACATCATTCTCTCTGGATATCCAAATCCAGACATTGCATATTTAAAGTCTTTGATACTTCAAGAAAGCGGTTCTGAAGTTGCTGTATTCATTCAAAAGCAAGGTGCTGAATTCTACGAGCCAGCGCCTAAGCGCGAGGATTTCGAAAATGCACAAATAATTATTCTGCTTGGCTTTCCAATTCCCACGAGTAACAACCAAGTGCTCCTCTGGGCTCGACAAGAATTCGAAAAAGGTAAATCTATTTTATTTATTCCGCAATTGAGTGTAGATTACAAAAAGTTAAAGCCGTTCGAGGACATTCTACCTTTCACAATAGTGGGCAACACACCACGAGAATATGCATTCGTTGCAGATTTTGATGCAAGGCAGGCTGGCAACCCTTTGCTAAACCTCATTCCAGGTGTAGATAATTTGAAGTTGTTAAATCAACTACCTCCGATTTTTAGAACCGAACTCTTCGTGCGTCCCAAACCAGAAAGCGAGGTACTCGCAACAATCAAAATTAATGATGCCGAGATGAAAGAGCCATTTGCCATCGTTAGCAATTTTCAAAACAGAAAGACAGCAGCATTGCTTGGTTATGGTCTCTATCGATGGAGATTACTTGGCAACTCGCTTCGAGAATTGCTTGGTATAAAAGGCGAGGATATAGGCTCTGAATTTTTAATGAAACTATTCCAATGGCTTACAATAACAGACGAACAAGCAAAAGTTCGAATCAAGCCAGCTAAGACAAAATTTTTCACAAACGAAAAAATTTCCTTTTCCGCACAAATTTACGATGAATCATTGAACCCTGTCGACAATGCGAAAGTTGTGGTGAAAATTAGCACGGGGAAGGAAAATTTTGAAACAGTTCTATCTCAAATTGCAAGCGGATTATATTCAAGCGAAATGGGTTATTTTGCCGAAGGCGACTACACCTACACTGCCGAAGCCTACGTTTCCAATCGTCTGCTGGGAAGGGTTATTGGTAAATTCTCAGTAGAGAAGAGTAATTTAGAACTAACCGACTTACGTTCCCGTTTTGATTTTCTGCGTTACATTTCAAAGATTACTGGTGGAAATTTTTATTCAAGCGACGAAACCGAAAGGTTTATTAATGACCTAAATTCTCTTAAATTGGAGGACAGAGTCGTCACGAGTAAAAAAGAAATTCCACTTTGGAATTATTTCCCACTATTGATTCTGTCTGTAATAATCTTTTCAATAGAGTGGTATTTACGGCGAAAGAAAGGTTTACTCTGATAGTTCTCTATTTTTCCTATAAACTCTGTAAAAGCAAAAAATTACCAGAGAAATTATAATCGAATAGGCAATAACCATAAATGCGATGCCCTCGGGGCGTAGTCCACCCATTATTCATACCTTGGTTTGTTTAACTTCCAAGCTTTGTGAACGAGAAAACAAAGCAAAGCAAAGAAAAGCAGCATAAATACTCTTGTTGCCCAGCGATATGGAATTTGCTCATCTGGGATGTTGTGCATCAACAAAGTTGGTACAGCCTCTGTAAAACCCCAGTAGAGGAGAATGACCAAAATGTACAAAGGTGTTATGTACTTTATTACAAAGTAGAAGAATTTTGGTATTTTAACATCGGCACCTTTTTGAATTTCATTCCAGCCTTTGTCCATTCCCCAAATCCACGCAAAAATCACAACTTCGATGAAGCCAATAAGCACGAGCAGAAAAGTCCCAGCCCAGTAGTCCATTTCATCGAGTACGCCGTATTGAAAGAAAAACACAACTAAATGTGCGGAAATGAATGTTTCTAAGAAAACATAGAGAGTTGCTTTTTTGTGTGAAATTTTAAATTGTTCTTCCAAAAATGCAATCAGCGGTTGAACCATAGCGACGGAGGAGGTTATACCCGCAATAAAGAGTAAGACAAACCAAATTAAGCCGAAGAATTCACCAAAAGGTAGTTTTTGGAATATAAGTGGCATAGAAACAAAGCCGAGATTGAAAGCCCCACCCTTTGCTATTTCCAATGT
Organism: Candidatus Kapaibacteriota bacterium; assembly: GCA_046289495.1. Lineage (GTDB taxonomy): Bacteria > Bacteroidota > Ignavibacteria > Kapaibacteriales > UBA2268 > Naka2016. Next base: position 4,798 of record JBKBVP010000077.1, read on the forward strand.
AGCTAGTTCTCCAAAGAACGCAAAGGCAACGGGGATGGCAATAGAGCCACCAAGAATGACCTCGACAAATTCGTTGGTCGATGCAGTGGACAAGCCATTGAGCGCTATGTCGTCTTTTTCGCGCAAATAACTGGCATAGGCTTCGATAGTTCCCATTCCTATACTTAATGTAAAGAAAATTTGTCCTGCTGCAGCAAGCCAAATTTTAGCATCCGTTAGCATTGAAAAGTTTGGATTCCAAATAAAAGCAAAACCGTTCTCCACATTTCGTTCGGGAAAATTCACGGGGTCGGGTGTGCCCAATGTTATAACTCTTATTGCCAATATAATAGCAAGCAAAATCAATAATGGCATGCCAACTTTTGCCAGAAGTTCTATTCCTTTCGAGACACCGCGAAGAAGTATGTAGAAATTAATCAAGAGCGTAATCAAAAGAAAAAAATAGGCTGTCCAAATTGATGTGAAAAAACCTTTTTCAACACCCTGGTAGCTTTTCAAAAAGCCAGTCATCGAGTTGAAATCGGACATCCCGAAATAGGTTTTAGTAATAGAGAATAGACTAAATCCGAGGTTCCAAGATTCGATGTAGCAATAATAAATCATAATGATGGAGGAGACGAAGAGCCCAAGAACGCCAATGTACTTTGCTATTGGATTTCGCCAGATGACATCAAACATTCCCGGTAAATGGCCGTGGCCGTATTTGCCACCGTGTCTTCCAATAGCCCATTCCACCCACATTAGGGGTATTCCAAGTAGGAGGAAAGCGATGAAATATGGTATCATAAAGGCACCGCCCCCATTTTGCGCAGCTTGCACAGGAAAGCGTAGAAAGTTGCCGAGCCCGACAGCATTTCCCGCAGCTGCTAAAATTAGACCTATTCTGGTTGCCCATCTTTCTCTGTTGCTCATAACCAACCGTGAATTAAAAGTTTAATTCAATTTTTTTTGATAAAGCCTATAGGTCTTATAAACTCTTGCTTGCATTGTCGAAGTCAAACCCTTGTTCATCATTTCATTATCCTCGAGCACCCACGATGCTTCGCCAAATCGGTATCCGATTTTGATACCTCTTGTTCCAAGTTCATAGTAAAGAACCGAATCGATGCCAGTCCTTTGAAATTCTGGCTTGATGCCCAAGGCAATAATTCGTATAAATTGGATCTTCTTCTTTTTGGTCAAAATATGGTACAAAGCACCCAAAGTCGAGCCGTTGCGATTGTGTATTAAGCATTCGTTTATGTTCGGTAGTGCTAAACCAAATCCAGCGACTTTCCCTTTCGACTCGGCTAAAAGAGCAAGCCTTGGGTCTGCTATTAGTTTCAAATCCTTGGCAATATAATTGAACTCTTCATCTGTCCATTTGACAAATCCCCAATTTGGCACCCAAGCAGAGTTGTATATTTCTTTCAACATTTCAACATCACGCCAGAAATTCTTCTTATTGGAGAAATCTACCTGACGAACAGTGACTTCATACCTACGGCGAATTACCTCTTGCAATCGAAGCATTTTTTCGGAGGTAAAAGTGTGTGGTTCCAACAAATATGCATATAAATCTTTAGCCTTGGCGTATCCGGCGGATTCGACAAGCTCGATGTAGTATCTTGGATTATAAGTCATCATAATTACGGGTGGGGTGTCGAAACCATCGATAAGCAAACCAACTTCATCGTTCATAGATGGATTCTCTGGTCCGATTACAGTATCATAGCCCCGCTCGAATAACCAATTTTCGACTTTTTCGAAAAGTTTCTTTGCAACATTTGGGTTGTTCACAGACTCGAAAAAGCCAAAAAAGCCAACTTTGTCGTTGTGTGTCTTATTGTGATTATGGTTGATAATACCAGCAATTCTTCCGAGAA
>JBKBVP010000078.1:0-6655 GCA_046289495.1 Candidatus Kapaibacteriota bacterium
CAATGAATTCTTTTGAAATAACTCGCAAAAAATGGATTGGCATCTCGGTGTTCTTACTCGATTTTTCCAAGGGTTTCGTTGTTGTGCTTTTAACCAGACATTTTTTCAAGGACAATGATTTCTCCTTACTGCTTTCGACTCTGTTTGTAGTTTTAGGTCATAATTACAGCATTTTCTTAAAGTTCAAAGGAGGCAAAGGGCTTGCAACAACTACGGGCGTGTTGTTTTTGGTTCAACCAATTGTTCTACTTATTTGGTTCATAATTTGGTCGGTGTTTTACAATTTTGTCAAAAAGGATATGGATCTTGCAAATCCCTTTGCAACAATCTTAGCACCATTTTGTTTCTTTGCCATACCTGAAAATTTTGCTCAACAAGCTGCTTTCATTTCCATACAATCTAAATTATTTCTTTTTATTAATTTAGCCTTTATATCATTAATTATTTCCTCGAAATATTTTTCTATGATTATTAAATTTCTTAAAAAGTAAAATTTATTTGAGGGACTTATGGAATTATATTTAGACACTGCAAATTTGGAGCAAGTAAAAGAAGTAGCAGAGCTTGGAATAATTCGTGGAGTCACTACAAACCCTTCTCTCCTGGCGAAAGAAGACCCAACGGTGGATTACAAACAAAGGATTTTAGAGATTCATAAATTGGTTGGTGGCCATCTCTCTGTTGAAGTCGTATCCACCGATAAAGAAGGTATGATTCGGGAAGCAGAGGAAATCCTCGGATGGTTTCCCGAGGCAACAATTAAAGTACCAATGATACCGCAGGGACTTTCAGCGGTCAAAGAATTATCTAAAAAGGGAATACCTACAAACGTTACATTGGTATTTTCAGTTACCCAGGCATTAGCTGCGCACCATGCAGGTGCGACCTATGTTTCAATTTTCTTAGGGCGCTTGGATGATATAGGTTATGATGGAATTGGAATTCTAAATGACGTTTGCGAAATTTGGGATGTTCAAAATTACGATTCATTGATAATTGCAGCTTCTGTTCGAAATCCCCTCCACATCATCGAGTCTGCAAGAGCCGGAGCCGATATTGCTACAGTCCCATACAATGTACTTATGCAGTCGATAAAAAATCCCTTAACTGAACGAGGTTTGGAAATTTTCCTCCGTGACTATGATAAATACCTGACTTCAAGGCAGAAGTCAATGTTGATCTAAATTTCAATTTAATCGAGACTTTGATATCAAATCAGTAATTTGCAAGTAAGCGAAGTAGTTGCTATCTCTTTCTGCAAGCAGAATTGCTTAAAATTTAGTCTAAAAAAAAACTCGGAGCATTTCGTTGGAGAACGAAAGCTCCGAGGCGAAGCGAGCACATTTGAGTTATTTCTTTTTCTTCTTGGCGCTTGCGTTGATATTGACTTTTGATGCCAAAAGTTTGCCGGGTTTGAACTTTGCAACTTTGCGAGCGGGAATTTTAATTTTCTTCTTTGGGTCTCTTGGGTTGACACCCATCCGCTCCTTCTTTTGAATTACAGAAAATGTGCCAAAGTTAATAAGACGAACTCTTTCGCCTTTGGATAATTCATCTGTGACTGTAGCGACGAAAGCGTTGACAGCCTTTTCCGCGTCGTTTTTTCTGATTCCAGCTCGCTTAGCGACTTCTGAAACCAAAAGTGCTTTGTTTAAAGCCATGCTTCACCTCATTTAGTTAAACATACAAACAGCGATTGGTGATTTCCAATCGCTAAAAACTTTTTCTGATTTAGTTTTCAATAAGATTTGCTCGTAAGTCATTATAAAATCTTTGAAAATCTAATGAAAATTCTTCTAAATACTTATCAAAAAAAAGATTCATAGATTATGGTTTCGTAGCAAATGCAAAATATAAATTTTTTTAATATTTGTCAAGACCATTTTAAAATTTTTTTTCAATTTTTTCACTTTTTTTAAACATTTTTATCAAATTTCTGTACTTGTATGCATACTCTGCAAGCGAATAAAGCGCCATTAATGTTATGATCAAGGCTAAAATGTATGAAATTGGGGAGTAAATAATTTTATCAAAAAAGTTTTGATAAACGCTATCGTAGGTGAGTTTTAAGTAAATCAGCATTAAAATAAAAGAGATAAAGCTCATTTCTACAGTGGTCTTTACTTTGGCACTTCGAGATGTAATGATTGAAGTACCTCTTGCAATTGCAATAACTCGTAATGACGTAGAGAAGACATCTCTACAAAAAATGATGATTAACATCCAAGCGGGAATAATTCCTATTTTTACAAATGAAATTAACGCAAGTAGTGTAAGTATCTTATCCGCAAGCGGGTCGAGAAATTCACCGTAGCGTGTGACAATGCCAAATCGGCGCGCTGCCCAACCATCGATTATATCAGTTATCGATGCCAAAATGAAAATTAAACAACCAATTTTTACTAAATCATTGTTGTTAGAAAGAAAAAAAACATAAAAGATTGGTGCCACAAATATTCTTAAAAGACTTATCAAATTGGGTATATTTATCATTTCCATTTTCTAAACGCTTTGTTCAGCGTATTCAATAATCTTTGTAAATTCCTCGTCATCGAGCGATGCTTTGCCAATCAATCCCCCGTGGACATCTAAAATCTCAAGAATCTCTTTCGCATTTCTTCTGTTCATGCTTCCTCCATAAAGGATTAGGATATTATCCCCATCCTTTGGAAAAAGTTCTTGCAATGTTTTCCTTATGAATTTATGTGCTTCCTCGATTTGTTCAGTCTTTGCCGATATCCCAGTTCCAATTGCCCACACGGGCTCGTATGCAATAATTAATTTATGTATTAGTTTGGTCGAAACAGACTGCAAGCCAGTTTTGATTTGACTTTCGAGTATATCAAATGTCTTTCCTTCTTGCCTTTCTTCTAATGTTTCTCCGATGCAAAAGATAGGTTTCAAACCAAAGTCTAAAGCAGAAATTATTTTCTTGTTGATTAATTCATTGCTCTCGTTGAAATGTATGCGACGTTCTGAATGGCCAATAATCACATATTGGCAGCCAATTGAAACGAGCATACGTGGAGAAATCTCGCCAGTGAAGGCACCTTCGGGAGGGTAGTAGCAATTTTGTGCACCAAGGGCAATTTTGCTATCTTTTATGAGTTCGGCAATAGGATAGAGATACGTAAACGGCGGGCAGATGGCAACTTCTACTCTCAATTTGTTTGTTACTACCCAATTTTGAATTCGATAAGCAAGTTCTAATGCATCTTTCAGAGTTTTGTGCATCTTCCAATTCCCAGCAATCAATATTTTTTTCATTTTCTCACACCACTTACCTTATAAATTTTATAATTTGTCAAGTTCAAGTCGGATTCAAATCCATACCCGCGAACCTCTTCCTCTGGAGAGGAAATCTCTACATATTCATTTGAATAAAGTCGTTGCATTTTGTTTCGCCATTCGAGGAAGGAAGTACGCAAGATAACTTTCGGGCTGTCCGAAACAACGACCACTCTTCCAAAAGCAAACATATCTTTTGTTCTGTCGTTTATCTTGGCGCTGTCGGCTGTGAGTGTGCTTTGTCGCTGTTGGGTCGCTTTGGAGAAAAAGTGTACTACAATACTGTCGTAAAGCCAAGTTTCGCCTCTTTCTAAGAAAACTTTTCCAGTTTTAGCCCAAAGTTTCGCCCGAAGGTGTGTCGAATCGTAAAACTCAACGAGGACATCTTTTGCTAATTGGTCGGGATTCTCTTCCAATTTCATATTGATTTCGCTTGTGTATTTCTCTTCGGTTATTTTGCCACAGTCTATAAGAAAAAATTGTATTATCAAGGCAAAAAAAATGAATATTTTTTTCTTCAATGTCGATTGAAACATAAAGTTTGATTAATTTTAAATTCTAATTTACTTAAATAATTTCAAAAAAGGAAAATGGCAAATATTTTGGTTTTAGGCTGTGGTTTAGTTGGCAAAACAATTGTAAAAGATTTAGCTAATCGACATCGAGTTTTGGTCTTGGATTTAAGCCCGACTTCTCTCGAGGCAGTCAAAGGAATACCCAATGTTGAATCTTTGGAAGCTGATATTTCCGAGAGTGCCATCCTTGAAAAGTTAGCTAAAGATTTCGACCTCGTTGTCTCTGCTGTTCCGGGTTTTTTGGGCTTTCAAACTTTAAAGAAGTTAATTGAATTGCAACGAAATGTCGTCGATATTGCATTTTTTCCCGAAAATCCATTTGAATTGAATGAATTGGCGAGGGCTAAAAATGTTACTTGTATTGTTGATTGTGGGATAGCTCCGGGTTTGAGCCATATGATTATAGGCTACCACTCTTCAATAGAAAAGATAGACGAGGCTATAATATATGTTGGTGGGCTACCTTTTGAAAGAAATTTACCTTTCGAGTACAAGGCTCCATTTTCGCCAGTGGACGTGCTGGAAGAATACATTCGTCCAGCCAGAATTCTTCATAATGGTAAAATTATCGAAAAAGAACCATTGAGCGAAATTGAGTACTTAAACTTCCGAGGAATCGGCACCTTAGAAGCCTTTTTGACTGATGGTTTACGTACTTTGCTTTCAACCGTAAACATTCCCTTTTTGAAGGAAAAAACACTAAGATATCCTGGCTACGCGGAGAAAATCAAGTTTTTAAAGCAATGCGGGTTTTTTGCCTCCGACCCTGTGGAAACCAAGAGCGGTAAAATTGCCCCTATACGGCTTACAGAAAAACTTTTACTATCCCAGTGGAAATTGGAACAAGATGATGAAGAGTTTACAATTATGAGAATCGTTTTAGGCTCTAAGGAGAAAAATAAAAAATATGTTTATGAGTTATATGATAGGACTGATAAAATCAACAATGATTACTCGATGGGGAGGACAACTGGTTTTGTAGCAAGTGCTGTTTCGAATTTGTTGACAATGAGGGACATCGCTCGAAAAGGTATTATCCCCCCCGAAATTCTTGCTCAGGATAAAGAAGTTCTCCAATATGTAATTGATTATTTGAAGGAACGGAAAATCAAAATTGAAATAAACGAGTTCGAATATGGAAGAAACTTTTGAAGCAAAGTTAAAAAGGCTGCAAGAAATTGTAACTTTGTTGGACCAAAGTAGTGTTTCATTAGATGAATCTATAAAACTATACGAAGAGGGTATGGAGCTTGCAGTTCAGTTGAGGAAGATACTTGACGAAGCAGATTTAAAAATCATCCAGCTGAATTCAAAATATAAAGACCAGCTCGAAACAAAAGCAAGTGATAATTCAAACAATTAGTTGTATTGTTGTGACCCTGGCAGGAATCGAACCTGCGACCCCCTGATTAAAAGTCAGGTGCTCTACCCCTGAGCTACAGGGTCGAAAATTAAACATACAAAATTACGAATAAAAAAGGAATAGACAAAATAAAGTCAAAATTATTGTCTAAACTACAATGTTAGTTGAAGTCCATCGTAAGAAAGGAAAATTCCCTTGGGTAGTTCAGATTCGCATTTGGAGTGAAGAATTTGATGAGCAATGTGTATCAAGTATGTGTGTTCGGGATTAATTTTTTGGGCAATTTCAACTGCTTCCTCGATGTTGAAATGTGTAGAATGTTTATCATAGCGTAGCGCATCGAGAATCAGGTATTTTAAACCTTGCATTTTGTGGAGAGTTTCCTCTGGAATATAGTTTGTATCGGTACAATATGCAAGGTCTCCAATTCTAAATCCCAAGACAAAAAGCTTGCCATGATAGAGTGGAAGTGGCTCGAATTCAATATCATCGATGATGAAAGGTTTTGTATCAATTAGGTTAATTTCTAAATTCGGGACACCTCCGCCAATTTGCTCTGGCTCTTCAAATATGTAAAAAAAAGTTCTCTTTATACGCTCCAATGTAGGTTCATTTGCATAAATTCTGACAGGTTTTTTTGTTGTATAGTTATATGCTCGCAAATCGTCCATACCCCCAATGTGGTCGAAATGGGCATGTGTGTAGACCACTGCGTTCAATTTCTCTATATTGTAAGTTAACATTTGCTGTCGGAAGTCCGGGGTTGTATCTATAACAACGTTGGTATTTTCGGACTGAACAAGTAGAGAAGTTCGAAGCCTTCTATCTTTAGGGTCGGTTGATGTACATGTTGGGCATTTGCAAGATATGGTTGGCACACCTGATGAGGTGCCGCTTCCAAGGATTGTAAACTTTAAAGTTTTAGACGACATGACTTTCGGCGTGATAAGAACTCCTTACCAGAGGTCCAGACTCTACGTGACGAAAACCGAGCCCAATGCCGATTTTTTTATATTCAGCAAATTCCTCTGGAGAGACAAATCTATCAACGGGTAGATGCTTTGGGGTTGGTTGCAAGTATTGCCCTATGGTAAAAATGTCCACGCCAATCTTTCGCAAGTCTTGCATCACTTGAATCACTTCCTCAAATGTTTCTCCGATACCAACCATAATACCAGTTTTGGTAATGAATCCTTTTTCTTTGGCAAACTGAAGGACTTTTAGGGAGCGTTCGTATTTTGCTTGAGGTCGAACTATTTTGTACAATCTCGGTACAGTCTCTACATTGTGGTTCAGAATGTTTGGTTTCGCATCTAAAACTCGTTCTATACAATCTGTATCACCTTTGAAATCTGGGATGAGAACTTCTATAGAAACTTTAGGATTAAGCCTACGGACTTCTGTTATAGTTTTTGCCCAAATTATTGAG
>JBKBVP010000079.1:0-6643 GCA_046289495.1 Candidatus Kapaibacteriota bacterium
ATTGTAATCAACTACTCTCGCCTGTACAAATTGGTGAAGCACTTGTCTTCTAAATGTTTCTCTTGTATTTGGGGCGTATGATTTACCGTAATTTTCATTTACGAAAGACATAATGCCTTTTGTAACTCCTAAACTTTGACGTGTTGCTTTAGCCCATTTGTCATTTTCTTTGATGTTGCAAATCGCTAAAAATGTCAAAGCCGCCATTTCGTTGTATTGTGCTGGCGGCAGTCCTAACGCTTTTAATATCTCTTGTGCTTCTTCTATTTTACTCATTGTTATATCTCGTTTGTATGGCGATTAATTCTCTAGAAATTTTATCTTCTTTACTAGAACAATAACTTTCAATCAGACCAAAATTATCTCTTAAATAATACCCTTCCTTTGCAAACTGAATTATATCATCCCTGAAATTTTCGATTATTAAAAATATAATATCTCTCAGTTCTTTTAATGAGGCTATCTCCAAAAGAAGATCTTCATTGCTTGATAGCTTTTTATTTCCGTGTCCTATAGAATTTCTGTGTGCAACTAAATTTATTTCTATGTGTGCTTTTTTTGACTCATAACCATCTAAATACTTTATTCCTATTATATCCAATATTCTTTTGAAAATTGCAGGTGTAAGATTGTCTTGTGTGTCTATAATAGTTTTATCTCTTTCATTCTCTAAGTTAATTCTAAGCAATTTATCAATAGTCATTGCATTGATTTCATTAAACTTTGTTATAAAATTTAATTCATTGTTTGTTGTTAAAGTATCCCTTGAATTAAATACTTCTTTAGATAAACCTTTCAAAGCAAAATACTTAAAGTTGTCTGTCAGTTTAGAAACTTCAACTTGATTGTCAGAGATGAATTTCAAGTATGTTTTACTTGATTTCTTTATGTAACCTTCCCAATGTGCATATAAAAGCAAAATGACTGATTTCAATAAAACATTTGTTTCTTCAGTCTCAGCTAAAATGATTAGTTCTGAAATTTCAGTCTTTCGCCAAGTCCAATCCTCATATAGCAGGTCTTCAAGTTTAGTTATTTCCATTGACACCAAAATATAGGTTGGAAAATGATATCATATTTTGTATTCGTGGCAATGCTTTGTTACCCCTCTTTGCAGCATTGTTATAGCCTTCTTCCAAATACATTTGAATAATCTTTAGTTTCAGGTCTTCTTTACCCTGACCTTCATAGTAATCAATGTTGTTAGCAAGGCCGGGAAGAATTGCTTCAAAAGCTGTTTGTAAAAAAGGCCCTTCAAATTCACCCTTATCTACATTGAATTTTCTAAATGTGTTTTTATTCAACACTTCATTCAACAGCACGAAAACTCGTTTAAAAACAATTATCTCATCTTCAAGAATAAAAGACTCATCTTTTATTATATTGGCTGTTTCTTTATCTATAAACAAGCTAAGTAAATCACTAGAGAGGTTATAATTATTGAAGTCTATTTTATTATGCTTCAAAATAAAATAACGAAGAATAAGTTCCATAGGGAATTCAATTTCATTTTTATTCTCTGTTAAGTCAATGCAGTTTCTATACTCTGGAATTGTTTTTAACCCATTTATCTTATTATAGAAATCTTCATCAAGCATAATTATCAAACAGTTTCTAATCTCTTGTGACTGCAATGAAACGGATCCTGTATTTAACCTTGTGAATAATTCGTATTGAGCTTGAACATTATCTTCTATTAGAATAATTTTCAAGTCAATTTTTGTCATTTTAATAATTCTTTGTGCATCTTCGTTAAGAGTTGACCAATCTAAATCTTCAATAGATGGGAGTTTTTCAGCAGACTTAAATTTAAACGGTGGCTTCAGATTACCATCTGTATCTCTTACTTCAATTAATTCCATCAACTGTAATATGGTTGAAATCCTTTGCAGACCATCTACAATAGTCCATTTTGAGCCTTTTTTTTGAGCAATGAATATTGGTGGAGTAGGTATGCCCATTAAAATTGACTCAATAAACTTTGTTTTTGTCTCATCTGACCATCTGAAAAGTCTTTGGTAGGCTGGAGAAAGTTCTAAGTCTCCATCTCTGTATACTTGAACAAGTTCACGGATTGCCATACTGAAATTATCAGTTTTAATCTCTTTTCTGACATTTTCAATTTCTATCTGTAGCTTTTTGTTTTTTTCTTCTAAACTCATAATCCTTTAGTTCATTATTAGTTCCAATTTAAAAATCTCGTTGACAATGCTATTTACATTATTCATTGAGTAGTCATTGGAAAGTATGATTTTGTTGCCTATTTCTTTGATATTGTTTAATGGTGGAAATTTCATTTCTCTTAGTTCTGTTGCACTCACATTTACATTGCCATTGAAAATTTGAAAATACGTGTCAAACAATTCACTGTTGAGCAACGCACAAAGTCCAACTACTTCATCTCTGTCTAAATGCCCATCCTTCTTGTATATGTAGTTTACTTTGTTTTCAACTCCGATATAATTCGATTTGGCATAGTTGCAGAAATAAGGTGCTGCAATTAATCTGCTTTTGTCGTCTTTGGTGCTAAATCGCCTTAAAAAAATATAGTTCTTGTTGGGAATCAACAAAGATTTTGAACCGTTTTCTATTCTTATGAACTGCCCTTTTACTTTGAGGTATTTTGGCCATTCCAAAATCATTTTGTTCACGTTGTGAAGCCAAAATAAAGGAGCTAAAAATACTGTCCCGTTTTCGTAATTATTTTTGATATAATCTAATGCACGGAACGAAACAACGGGACCCGTTGAAATTTTTATATTGAAATCAGTCAAAACATTTTCCCAAGAAGAAGCTAAACTCAAAATGCTTTCTTCTTTGTCGCTTGTCGGCAAATGCAAAATTTTCTCTTTTGAGTTAAGGTCAATGAGTTCCGAAGAATTGAAATGTTTTATTGATGGCTCAAAAATGTCTTTAATTCCAGCACTTGAAGAAACAAGCACTTTCTTTTTTGAGTCTATTTCTTCTCTGATTGCTTTAATTACAACCGTTTCTTGCAAAACACTATCACGGTTGAAAGTGTCTTTTCGAGAATTGAATAAGTGTATCTTTTCAATCTGAACTGTATTAAAAAACAATTCTCTAAACGCTTTGAAATAGTTTCCAGATGCAAAACTTCTTGGTGTGATAAAAATTAGTTCGCCATTTTCAGAAAGTAGTTTAGCAGCAATTCCCATAAAAAATGAATAGATATTGGGTTGTCCGCTAACTAATTCTTGGGCTGCAATAGTCCTCTTATCATCTTTAGAAAGTTTGAAATAGGGTGGGTTTGAAATGATGATGTCGAAATTTTTATCTACGCTTTTTGTTTCTTCAAACAAACTTGGAAGTCTGTTTTCTTTAAGAACAGGTGCATTTTCTAAAACAAAATCAGTGGAATGAAGTATCAAGTTAAATTGTATTCCTTTATTTAAAAGCCACTCTTTTAAGTAATCAAGTGCTTTTTGTGAATATGGAATTAACTCTTGGTCGGTCTCATAAGCTACTAAATCAATTTGTTCAATTCCGTTCTGTGATTCTACTAAATGCTCAATTAAAGCACAAGATAAAATTGCCGTTCCGCAACCAGGGTCTAAAATTTTGATTTTTGTTTTTGATAGGTCGCAAAAAGAAGCTAGTAGTTTGGCAATCGGAGTAGGAGTAAAAAATTGTCCGTTTACTTTCTTATGTTTTGTTGTTACTTGTTGAGTGTAATTAATACCTATCCTGTCTGCAAAGTTACTTGGCAGTTCATGTTTTAATGGTTCGATATTTATTATTTTACTCATTTCGCAATGTTTTGATGTATGCTACTTTTTCTTCTGCGACTTTCAGAATATTCAAGTCTGCTTCTTCGTCTAAAATTTTGTAAGCAATCTGGTCACTTAAAAATTCTTCGAGCAATTTCTTCTCATTAACTTCAAAAAAGTCAGCGATATTTTTGATTAAATGTTTTGTCGGCTGTCTTTGGTTACGTTCAATTTTAGCAAGTAGAGAAGGGTCAATTTCAATATTTGCAGCAACTTCTCTCAATGTCATACCGGCAGTTTCTCTCAGTTGTCTGAGCTGTTCTCCAAATGTTGTATGTTTTTTTATGGGTGCCATTCAGGACAAAATTTGTCCAAATATAATTGCTCTCTTTAAATGGACATAAAAAGTCCATAAAAAGTTTTGCACATCTTTAGTCGAGCCTTGGAAAATTTTAGCTCTTTTGGTTTTGTGAAGGGTGGGCTTGTGTGTCGGACAAAACCAAATGTGCCATTTTGTGTGGTTGGTATTTCGGTTTCATTTTTCTGTCGGCTAAATGATGCTCTGTCTGTCGTCAAAGAGTTGCCACTAAGTCATTCTTCCCCTCAAAATCCCTTCTCCAATTCCTCCCATTCCTCGCACTTGCGAATGGTTCTATCGTTAAATAAATGCCCTTGTACAAAACAATGTAAGTTGGTTAATCTCCCACCAAGCTTTCCTAGCCAATCCCCAAATTGGTTATCAAGATCTTCTTTAGTCTTCATAGGTTTTCATGTTAATGCTTTATCAATGTCATTCACACACAAATTTACTTGACTTAGCTACCCCAAAAATACCTACTTATGGGTATATTTTTACTTTTTTAAGATATAAAGAGGTTTATTGTTGGCCTTAAAAATGGCTTGGCTGTTGGGGGAGGTTTTTGATTGCTCGACGAACTCGGCGCTGCTCGATTGGGAATGGTGGAAGGAGCCCCTCGGCAAACTCGGGGACCGGTGCTGTACTAAGAACCCTAACTTCGCTCGGGGACCGGTGCTTCCCATCATACATTTTCTTCAATACAGCAAAAATCTCAATGGGAAAGTTCTTCGATTTCTATGACAACTCCAAATTAATTTTATAGGGTGTTTGGGATTTTATCATTGCGAAAATTCTGTGGATGATTTTGTTTCGTACAGCATTTAATACACTCATTTTATTTTTACCTTCTGCTACTTTCCTTAGATAATATATTCTTAAATCGTTCTTAAGTCTAATTGCACTCATCGCGGCTAAATGTAGGATGCTTTTTACGGACTTATCTGCTAAACTTGAGACTCGATTTTTACCTCTTACTGAGGTGCCAGATTGAAAATCAAAAGGCACGACCCCACTATAACAGGCCATCTTTCTAGGCTCGTCTATAGCCTTAAATCCTTCTGTTTTAGCAAGCATTGTCCAACTTAAGACCTTACCTACACCTGGAACTGTTTTTATTAGTTTATCCTGTTGATTTAATTCTGCATCCATTTGAATGATTTCTTCAATTTGTTTTTCTATACGTTTGATTTGCTCATCCAAATGATCCATCATTTCTTTATTCATTTTAATCAAAGGTTTTTCCAAATTAAGCTTTTTCATTTTAGAGTAATCACGCTTTTGAGAGATGAGCTGGCGTTTACATTTAATTCTGAAATTACGCTCTGTGAGAAGCACTTTCAGCTTTCTTATGCCCTCAGAAGGACTGACCCAAGGTTTTAAGTCTTGATAGTTTTTTTCAATAAATAATGCTATTCGAACAGCATCTATTTTATCGTTTTTCCCTCTAACCAAACCAATGCTTTTCTTTAGATGAAGTGGATTAACCACAAAAACTAAATGAATTGAGTCTGCTAATACTTCAAACAATGGCCAATTATATCTGCCAGTATTTTCCATCCCAATAATTAACTCATACTTAGAATACCGCTTAAAAAGAGCTTTAATCTCCTTTTACTTCGTTTTTAATAACTAGTGATTCTTGAGACTTGTCAATAAGCACACATGTGTCTAAGGTTGAATTACTAATGTCAATACCAATAAAAATTCTTTTTTTCATAAATTTGCTATTAAGTGAAAAAAGATTGAGAAATCATTAAGTAAACTCAACTCCTTAATAATGGGTCATTAGCCCTAATTTCTATTTGAGTTCTTAATGAGAGGAGGCAAGGTCTGAATCGGGGAATAAGTATCATAACTTAGAGCGAGCCATAGTTCACCTTGATTCCTTTCTCAATTAAATTAATTATCAAAATTAATCATTTGCAAGTCTAAAGGAGCGGAGCCGAGAAGTATCTTTCAGAGATGAATGCTCGGTCCCCTAGCGGAGCCGAGGGGCAAAAATCTCAATAGGAAAGCACTTCGAGCGGAGCCGAGGGGTATTTCTTTAAGCAGTATTTCTTGTAGAAGCAGGGTTGCTGTGCATTTTTGGTAATACGTTCTACCAAAATCATAGAAAGGAGTACCTTTTTGGTAATACTTTCTACCAAAATCACTAATAGGAAAGCAAATTTTGGTATACGTTGAACCAAAATCATTGAAAGGAGAGCAAAATTGGTTGAACGTTGAATCAAAATCATTGAAAGGAGAGCAAATTTGGTTGAACGTTGAACCAAAATCATTGAAAGGAGAGCAAAATTGGTTGAACGTTGAACCAAAATCATTGAAAGGAGAGCAAATTTGGTTGAACGTTGAACCAAAATCATTGAAAGGAGAGCAAAATTGGTTGAACGTTGAATCAAAATCATTGAAAGGAGAGCAAATTTGGTTGAACGTTGAACCAAAATCATTGAAAGGAGAGCAAAATTGGTTGAACGTTGAACCAAAATCATTGAAAGGAGAGCAAATTTGGTTGAACGTTGAACCAAAATCATTGAAAGGAGAGCAAAATTGGTTGAAC
>JBKBVP010000080.1:0-6586 GCA_046289495.1 Candidatus Kapaibacteriota bacterium
AATAGTTTCGACGGCATTTTCTTCCCCGGCTGCCATTTTAATGGAATTTTCGAGTATCTGGTCGAATTTTTCTATATCCTCTGTCGATTGGGCATTCATAAGCATCTCCGAGGGTGGAAGATTATATTTAATTAATCGGGTTTCCAATTCTTTTTTAACTTTGTTGAGGTCTTTTACAGTCAAAGTTACCGTTCCAATGTTTATTCTTGTTTCCTCTGGAATTTCTCGTCCAGGAGTATCTTTAACAACACCAAGAATTCTGTTGGTACGGGAGTAAATTCGTAACTTATACCATCCTGCTCTATTAGGTGGTTGAAAATTAACAATAAACACCCTTTTCTTCAAATCCGCCAGGATGCTGGTTCCCCTTTGGGCAGAAATCTCTTGTGAATAAAAGAAGACACTATCCTCGTTATTGTTGGGTGAATACGATGGACCAATAGCCACGTGCAAATTTTTTGGATAATGCGGTTCAAGATGTTGAAGTGTTATGTTGTTTAGATTATCTGTCAATGTTTTTTCAATTTGTGGATAATCAAGATTAAGTTTCCTAAGAGATAGGAATTCCCAAGTAGTTCCATCAGATGCTGTGATTGTTTGCCCAGGCTGTAGTTTAGTAAAATCAATCCCTTTTTTACGAATTTCGTCTTCGGTTAAGAATGGAGGGGCATTCAATGGGTCTGGGCTTGGATTGTAAAAAATTTGGTATTCAATTTCTTGTACGTTGGCAAGTTTTGCTGCGACTTTCATTCTTTCAAAGTACTCTTTTTCGCTTTCGCCTTCTTTGCGTTTCAATTCAGCAGACACATCAGTAACTCCAACTTCAACAATATATTTTCGGGACGACTTTATGTCTGCGTCCATTATTTCTCGCATATTGATACCCGGAGGTGGTATGGTAATTTCGTCCTGCGGTCGGGTGTTTATTCCTTCTGTGCCCGAGCCCGATTGAAGTTGCGAAAGAATACTCTCTACTATTCGCATAGTTTCTCGCTGTTTCTTTAATAATCCCTCTTCTGCTTCGTCCCGCTCCACTATGATTATTAGTAACTCAAGTACGATTGCAAGGTATAAGATAAAATAAACTTTTCCAGCACCGCCACCTTTTGCAGACATTTTTTCACCTTTTTATAAATTCTTGATGAACTTTTGCAAAATTAAATAATAAATAACAT
This sequence comes from Candidatus Kapaibacteriota bacterium, assembly GCA_046289495.1. Classification (GTDB taxonomy): domain Bacteria; phylum Bacteroidota; class Ignavibacteria; order Kapaibacteriales; family UBA2268; genus Naka2016. The sequence continues at coordinate 1,176 of JBKBVP010000080.1, forward strand.
AAATTAAAATTAGTAAATTAAAGAAAATGCAATTTAAATCGTTTCTAAAATCTTCAAAATAATAAATAGAATGATTTTTTTGTAGAATAATAAGCTTGATTTTTGTAGTATAAAGAACTACAAAAAAATCAAGGTAATGGCTATTTTTTATTACAAAACACTTATTTAAATTTGTTGAATTACTAATAAATCCTATGTTACAAGTTTTACAACATCAAAGAACTGGCGAAGTTGTTGTTGCAGAAACACCAGCTCCCTTGTGCCCTGCCAGAGGGATTTTGGTTGAAAATCGCTACTCAGTTATAAGCTCTGGGACAGAGAAAGCATCTGTTGAAACAGCAAAATTATCTCTAATAGAACGTGCTAAACGCCAGCCAGAAGCAATTAAGACAGTTATCGATAATTTAAAGAAAGAAGGCTTAAAATCAACAATTAATAAAGTAACCTCGAAACTTGATTCTTACAAAACGTTTGGGTATAGTTGTTCTGGTGTAGTTATCGAATCTCGCAGTGAATTTTTTGTGCCCGGAGATTATGTTGCTTGCGCTGGTGCAGGTTATGCAACACATAGCGAAGTTGTTGCAATTCCACAGAATCTTGCTTGTAAAATTCCCGATGGTGTTCCTTTCGAAAGTGCCGTATTTACAACTATTGGTGCAATTGCTTTGCAGGGTGTCCGCCAAGCAGGACCTCGGATTGGAGAAAATATAGCAGTGATTGGTTTGGGTCTTTTAGGAATTATAACTGTGCAATTGCTCAAAGCAAATGGATGCTTTGTAGTTGGCTTGGATATCAAAGAAGATAATTTCGAATTAGTTCGCTCCCTTGGTTGCGATTTCACTTGCTTGACAGACGAAGAATATATCCCAAACCTACTGGCATTTACGCAAGGAATGGGATTTGATTCTGTTATAATAACAGCAAGTTCGAATAGCAATAGTCCCACCGAGCTTGCTTTGAAAATTGTCCGAAAAAAAGGGCGGGTCGTGGTAGTTGGTAATGTTTCTATGAACATTCCGCGCACCCCATTTTATGAAAAGGAAATTGAGTTTACTATTGCTTGTAGCTACGGGCCCGGTAGATACGATAAAAACTACGAAGAATATGGCATCGATTATCCTTTTCCTTATGTTCGATGGACAGAAAATAGAAATATGCAAGCCTTCCTGAAATTGCTTCAAGAAGGCAAGGTTAACGTCGAAAAACTAATCACTCATAAATATTCAATTGAGGAAGCTCCAAAAGCATACGACCTACTAACCAATCCAAAAGAAAGACTCATAGCTATATTAATAGAATACAGCAAAAGAGAAAGAAGTTTAGAAAGAACCATTCGGGCAACAAATCCTACACGTAGAGATGGCAAAATAAAAATTGGCTTTATTGGGGCTGGAACTTTTGCTCAATTTAATTTGTTGCCAGTATTAAAGACACTCGACGTGGATTTACATACTGTCTCCACTGCGACCTCGGCAAATGCGCTCTCTGTGGCTAAACATTTTGGTTTTAAATATTTTACGACTGATTCACTCTCCATCACAAAAAACCCAGAGATTGATGTTGTCTTTATTGCTACAAGGCACGATACACATTCACAATATGTATTAGAATGTATTAAATCTGGAAAACCAGTATTCGTCGAAAAGCCGCTATGCATTAAGATAGAGGAACTCGAGGAGATTTCATCTGCATACCAACGCAGTCCGGTTCCAATTATGGTTGGCTTCAATCGTAGGTTTGCCGAGCCAATTCAATACTTGAAAAAGATTATTGGCAATAGGACACAGCCGCTTGCAATGCATTATCGCATAAATGCTGGTACAATACCACCCGACCATTGGATACAAAATCCCGAAATCGGCGGTGGTAGAATAGTTGGGGAAGTATGTCATTTTATAGATACTATAATGTTCCTTGCCGATAGCGAGCCAATTTCGGTATTTGCCGATGCTATTTCTCATAATATTTTAAATTCAACGATACAGGACACAGTTGCGATAACTATAAAATTTCGGGATGGCTCTGTCGGCGTTATCGAATATTTTGCCAATGGTAGTAAAAAATTGGAAAAGGAATATTTGGAAATTTTTTGGGAAAATAACACTGCTATACTGAAAAATTTCGAAAAGTTGTCGATATATAAATATAGAAATATTGAGCAAAAAAAATTTGATGGAAGCAAAGGTCATAAGGAGGAAATTAACGTAGCAATAAAATATTTTCAATTGGGTAAAAGCCCTATTGATTTCTTTGGCATATATATTGCTACACTATCCACATTCGCAATTATCGAATCATTGCGAAGAGGAGAGAAGGTTTTGATTTCAGAGATGTCCAAACAAAATGTAAGGGGTGTAATATGAGGAAACCTTTAATTTATATCGTCGACGACAATAAAATAACTGTCAAGTTGATGAAAAGATATCTCGAAGTGAATGGATTCGAGGTTGGCGAAGCATACGACGGTGTGGAGTGCTTAGAGCTTGTTCAAAAGCAAAAACCCGACGCCATTGTGCTTGATGTAATGATGCCCCGATTAGATGGTTACGAGACAGTTAAAAGGCTTAAAGAAAATCCCGATACAAAATTTATCCCCGTAGTAATTGTAACTGCTCTTAATGATGTGCCAAATCAAGTGAAGGCAATTGAGAGCGGAGCGGATGACTTCCTTAGCAAACCAATAGAAGAAAAATTGCTAATAGCAAAGGTGCGTTTGCTTTCAAATTTGTCGATTTATATGCAGCGCGAGAAAAAATTAAAGGAAGTTGTCGTCGCGTTGCAAAACAATGATTCTACTTACAAAACAAAAACCGTGGATGAAATACTTGCTGAGGATGGATTATATTAATTGTTTTATTAAAACTAAATTCTCCACTCAATGTAAAATTTGGAGAAAATACTACCATTTCAAGGAATTGGCTTCGTCGACGTACACAGTCTGTTTCTGGCGGAAGAGAGCCAAAACAATGGCTAAACCTATTGTAGCCTCGCCTGCAGCAATTGCCATAATGAAAAATACAAAAATCTGACCAGCAACATCCCCCATAAAAGCAGAGAAGGAGACAAATGTTAAATTCACGGAATTCAGAATTAATTCAATCGACATAAAAACAACGATTGCGTTTCTCCTGGTTAGTACACCTATTGTTCCAATTGAGAACAAAATTGCTGATAAAATCAAATAAAACTCTAAAGGAATAACATTCATAATACTCTCCTATTCGACTTTCCTTTTGGCAAGGACAATTGCACCTATAATTGCTGATATCAGCAAAATACTAACGATTTCAAACGGTACTAAGTAGTTCGAGAATAAGCTTTTGCCAATAAATTGGGCTGTACCAATAATGGTTGAATCCTGGTCGAGCCTCATATTCAAATTATTTGGAATGAGTATGGCAACAATTATTTGCACAATAAAAGCAATCCCAAATGTGATAGCAACTGCTTTACGAGTATCGAATTTTTCACTCAGTCTTTCTTCGTTGGATAAATTCAATAGCATAATAACAAAAACAACAAGAACCATTATGGCGCCTGCGTAAACGAGGACTTGAATAATTGCGACAAATTGCGCATTCAATGTTAAATACAAGCCAGCAAGCATAAAGAAATGGAATATCAAAGCAAATGCGCTTCGTACGGGATTACGACTTGAAATTGTAACAATAGCGCTTGCAACTGCCAAAACAGATAGAACCCCAAAGAAAAAATATAACCAGCTCACTTCTTTTATGTGCAAACTAAAACAAAAAACGAAATTAAGAAAAAAAACATATTTTGACTAATTTTGAATTTCAAATTTTATTTTAAGATGAAATTTGCTTTAATTTTAACAGCAGCAGGAATTGGGAAAAGAATACAAACGCTAATTCCTAAGCAATTTCACACTATCAAGGGGAAAGAAATTTTCTTATTCACGCTCGAAAGATTGACTAACTTTTTCGCTTTCGATGTCATTGCAATAACCTATCCAGAGCAACATTTTAAATTAATGCTTCAATTGCTTCAAAAGTACCAGTTCAACAACATTGAACTAATCCAAGGCGGCAATGAACGATTCCACTCCGTCCATAATGCTTTAAAGAACAATAAAATTAAATCGAGTGATTTTGTTTTTGTGCACGATGCCGTAAGACCCTTCGTAAGCAAAGACTTGTTAGTTAGAATCTACGAAAATGTATTGAAATTCAATGCAGTTGCACCGGGGATACCCATAAAGGATACCTTGAAGGAAATTGATAACGAGGGAATGATTGTCAGAACAATCGATAGGAGCAATCTTGTAGCTATACAAACACCTCAAGCATTCAGGACATCATTGCTTTTGTCTGCATACGAAAAAGCAATTAATGATGGTAAGATATTTACCGACGAGGCCGGGGTTGTTGAGAACTTTGGCCATAAAGTGAAATTTATCGAAGGCGAGGAAGTAAATATTAAAATAACAACTCCGAATGATTTGCTTTATGCTGAATTTCTTGCCACGAATTATTAATAATTAATATTTAATTATAATGGAAGAAAAACAAGAAAACGAAAAGAAAGGAAACCTTTTGATTGTCGATGATGATGTTAGTTTTTTAAAACTTCTTGAGATACAACTGAAGAAGCACTTCAATATTGTTTGTGCACGAAGTGGACCCGAGGCTTTGGAAATTATTCAAAAAGGGTTTAACCCAGGGGTAATACTTAGTGATTTAAATATGCCAATTATAAACGGAATTGAGTTTTTGAAGGAGACGATGAAGTGTGTTCCTCACTCAATTCGAATTATACTTTCTGCTTTTGCAAATCCCCAGGAAATCATTTCTGCTATTAACCAAAGTCGCGCTTATATGTATTTGATGAAGCCTATAGATCAATTACAATTAATTCAAGTGATAAAGAATGCTTTCGAAACATACAATTTAATTGTGAAGAACAACCAATTACTTGAAACATTAAAAAAGATTGGAATCACAGAAGCAAAAGAAGTAGAAATAATAACAAACAGCCCACAGCAGCAAATTGCACAGAAGGTTGGGATTGAATTCGTTTCTGCATTGCAAAAAATTCTATCTTTTTCCGAAAAATACTATTTTACAAACCATAAATCCAGTGTGGTTGCAATTTCCAAAGGTTTAGCAGAGGCGTTGAAGTTCAGCGATAGAACCACCGAGGAAATTGTCATTGCTGCTTCGCTTATAAATATAACAACTTTATCTATGCCAAAAAGATTTCACCTCTACGACCCTTACGATTTGGAACAAGCAGATAGGAAGTTTTACTTCAAACTTTTTAGCCAGACAATCGAGTCTTTGGAGCCTGTCTCTGCGATTAGAGGTTCGGTAACTATCCTTTCGCAAATTTGGGAGAATCGTATTGGTAGCGGAGGACCCAAGCAGGTCGAGGGAAACAAATTATTACCC
>JBKBVP010000081.1:0-6514 GCA_046289495.1 Candidatus Kapaibacteriota bacterium
GAGGCGTTTCAATTCTCTAATATATCTTTTCAAATCAGTTTGAACCCAGTCTGCAAACTCTTGTATGTTCAAAGTTAATTTAAACATACTATGGTTGACATTTCGAATTAAAGTGCTAAATTTTTCTAAATCAATACTTGAAATCTGAGTATTAAGCAATTCAATATCATTGTCGTTAACGTTAAAGTCGAAAACGGTGTAATTTAAATTTCCGTGATGATGCTTAATTGCCAAAAAAACTAAACTTGCATCGAATTTGTCCAAGTATTTTGATGCCTCGTACAGCCCCATAAATGCGGAGAGGAGGCTGTGTTGAGAGTATTCGGTTTTAAACTTCACTCCATCCGAAGAGTTGATATATTCTTGGAAAAATTTAGTTGCTTTTCCTAAATCATGACAAATCGCAGAGAGGAACACGATCGAGCGAATTCTGTCTTGGATGTGTTTTGGTTTCTCTGCAAGAAAAATGCCGGCAAAACGAGCCACCCCGACAAGATGGTCCTCCAAGAGCTTGTCGGGATGGGAATAAATCTCAGAAGAAAGCGATTTTTGTTCCATTAGATAGCGTTTGAAAAAGTTTAACCTTTGCGGTTACTGAACCACCTAAAGGTTCAAATATCACCTCGTCGTAATTTAAAACAAAGCGTTCAGGAGTCATGAAAACTGGGATTCGCTCTTTGAAGTAAGTCTTTCCTTTTTCGATTAAAACACTTTCAAGACTTATTAAATTTTCTGAAAGTATAGGTGTGGCTATTTCAACGAATTCATTACTTACAGAGTCTGTGAAATCAAATTCACCTACAAATTCAAAGTTAGCTAACAATTCACTCAAACCAAGTGAGACAGTAAAACGAGTCCGATGCTCAATTAAATTTTCTAAAATCTTTTGGTAAATGTTGTATGCTTGGTGGGTAAAGTAAATTCTGAATTTTGGTGAAACCAAAAATTCTGTGCGTATCTGCGTTCTTACCAAAGGAGTTGAAGCGGGACGGTAAATGTTCGTACCTTTGGTTTCAGAGAGGTTAATCCCCATTCTTACCTTTCTAATTGGTTGAAGAATTTGAACAGCCAACTTACAGTGGTCGTTCATAAAAAGCCTTAAGTAATCATTTCTTGTCTTATCGGCACCATATATTGCTCCGAGGATTCCAGCAATTGTAGGTGGCGGTGGAAGCGAAAAGGTTAGTGGAGAGCTTGTGGTATAGTATTTCTTGAAGTGTGCATAATCTCCCCAAATGTCAAATACTATGAGCTTCATAGCGATCCATTAAAAGTTAAAATACTCATAATTGAGGAATGAAAAAGCATTATAGATATCAATGTCATAGCCGTCGGAAGTGAACTTTATTCTAGGATCGAATTTAAATCTAACTTTTTCAATTTTGTTTTGATTCTTCTTTAAAATGTCGATTAAAGGTCTTATTTCTATTTTAAAATCATCAACGTCCCGAATTGCCTCTTCTTCTATATTAGTTACAAGATGGACAAATTTGTCCAATTCTCCTACGTGAAAGTCTTCGTTTGATTTATAAACTACTTGGAGTAGAAATCTGGGTACCTGTCCAAATTTTGAACCAGAGATTAGATTTCTCGTACCATTCCACATTGCTTCGAGCATAGAGTCCACATCTTTGTCGGTTAATTCAATATTAATGTTGGCCTGCTTTGTAGCATTTTCATTAACTACTCCATAGAAACATATTAAAGAGTACGGAAGTATGTACTTTTCCCAAAAGGTGCCTTGTTCAACACCAGCCTTCGAGGGCATAATAGTTGTACCTTTGTAGTAAGTCAAATCAACTTTGTGAAGGGAACGACCAAATTTAAATTGTACCGGCCCTGTGATAGAAAAGGCACCTTCGCCTTCTGTTTTGGACTCGGTATCTTGGCTTGATTCGGAATCGGTTTTGCTTTTCGCTTTTTTATCTTTCTTCAATGCAAAAGTTCCACCAAAAAGACGAATATCAATGCAATTTCTAACAACCTCCTCTTGGCTTTGATAGTTATCAAATAAATCCTCTTTCGTTTTAAGTTTTCCTCCATCGGTATATTCCTTACGGACGAAGATTTCGAAACCTTTGTCGTGAAGGTAATCTCGAATAGTTCTTTTAAGACGAACGTCCGTCACGATGTTGATACCAGTTTCTTCGTCGATGCGAGGCTTATTTTCATCAACTGGGTCGCCATTGGGATTGGCATCTTTAACATCGTAAAGGAAAAGAATTTCAGAGCGATTTTGAATTGCACTCATTGTCCCTCCACTTTTTTGTTAATTTCACCATATAAAATTTTAGCAATTTTTTTCTCAAGATTCATTCCACAGGCGAAGTAAAAGTTCATTTCATCGACTGGCATTTTCCAATTGTTTTCGCTTGCTTGCAGGAATAAATCACTAATCTCCTCTGCAAGTTCTCGTTTCCCCAAGTCCCAGCGGTCGTATTCTTGGAATTTGTTCATAATCTGTGGCAATAAGCCACGTATGTCCTCTGCAGTCATGGATAGACTTTTAAGTTTTTTGAGAAAAGGTTTGGAGTTTCTCAAGCTGTATTGTACGTAAAGAAGCATCTCCGTCAACGCACCAAGTAAAAATATAGCTCGCTTCGCTGGATTGTTTAACGTATCTCCATATTTCTCATAAACTGCATCAAATTTTGAGTTAGGCATAGACACCTCCATTTTAAAATCCAATAATTTTAACTCTTTAAAAAATTCCGTATTCATCATTGCTTCTGTGATTGGAATATCATAAAATTTCTCACTTATTACTGCTTTGCGCATAGTATTCATGTAAAATCGAGTGAGAAACCTCCAATTAAGGGGTTTATTCTTGAATACACAATTGACAATTTCAAGAAAATATTTATCGAGGTCGGAATTTCGTTTCAACTGGTCGGTCTTTTGAAAAAATGTTCTAATCTTTCCAAAATTATATTGTCTTAATCTTTCAAACCAATCGCTTTGTTTATCGGTACGTTCTTTTTTCTTTTGGCTTTTTTCCCAAATTTCTTTAAAGTCCTGCATTAGTTCTTGAAATTTCTCCTCGACACGTTTCTTCGCATCAAATATCTTTTTGATTTGGGAGGGAAACACATCTTCGATATGTAGAAGAATGCGCTCAGCAGAATTATCTGCTTTTACAAACATTAGATTTACAGCAAGAAAATCCTTCACCTTGTCTCCCTCTTTTAGCAACGAGAGAATCTCTGATTCATCATTTGTTATTTGCTCCTCGATTTGCTTGACAACCTTGGTATCTCCCAAGGATACATCTTTAACAGTATATTTATATAATTCCGTCAAGATCTCTTCCTTTAGCTCATTTTCACCCACAAAAAATTTTGGTATTAGCCAGTATGAGAGCCCATAGAACTTAAAAGTTAAATAAATTTCAGTAAAATTTTTCCCCGCCCTGAGTAAGCTCCGACAATTCTGACAAACTGGAATATTTCTCCAAGCAATTTTCTCATTAAGACCACCGACAATAAACCCTGGTTTATCAATCGTATCAAATTGAAATGCAGAAGTACGAACTGTAACTAATTTATTTTCACCGCATACAGAACAAAATCCCTCATGCCATTCAGAGTTATCCAACGATTGCACCCAATAGTCTTTTACATCCTCGAACTCGCCAAGATACTTATCATTTATCTTTAAACCAATAAAAACTTTATCATTTTTTCCAAAATCAGAGAGTTTCTGAGATAATTTCTCGGTGATTACATCTCTATTTGCATCCAAAAATCTTTCAATTTTATTATAATCTACAGAACTTGATTTGCTTAAAGTCACCAGTTTTGAGAAATTTTTATACCAGCCATAAACCTTTTTCCAAAAAGTTTTTTCAATATCCGTAAATGGTAAAAAAGGCGCTTGTATGTTGCCTTTTGTATTGTCCTCATCGAATAGGTATAGAACAATTTTCGAAACATCAAAATCTTCAATGATTATGTCGAAATGAAGTTCTTCATCGTTCTCCAAGATATTTACAAACAAAGCATAGTACCTTTCAACTTTCTTCGAAGCAATCTTTTTTGCAATTTTTGAGATTGGGATATTTTTGCGTTTAGCAAAAAAGCCAAGTTCTTTAACCGCATTGAGCATATTGCCCTCGCTAATTTATAATATTGTAACTTCTCTTCAAATTACCAATATATAAAATGTACATTTAATTATACTTATGAAATTTATTTCTAACACAATTGACTATAATTTTAGAAGTCAAAATTAATTAATCAAAAACCAAAATTAAAATAAAATTCAAAATTTAAAACATTCTAAACGAAACTAAACGTCGTTGAACACAATTTTTAAAAATTTTAAGTATAGAACGAAAATTACCCAACACATGAAAAAGTTGACTTATGTTTCATTTAGTTCAAATTTATTGTATTCATTCTTGGATAATAAGTAAAATAATTAATGTTTAGTTTGCTTATTCAGAAAATATTTGTCAAATTGCAAGTTTGGTAATTTTAATTTTCAAAAACATTGAGGTATGTTATGGGGTTTACAAAACGACCATTTGCAGAACCTTACAAAATCAAGATGGTTGAACCTGTCAAGATGACAACCAGAGAGTATCGTCTTGAGAAAATCAAAGAAGCTGGTTATAATACCTTTTTGTTACGTTCTGAAGATGTCTATATTGATTTACTAACAGATAGTGGTACAAATGCAATGAGCGACTATCAATGGGCAGGAATGATGCTGGGCGACGAAGCCTACGCTGGTTCTAAGAATTTCTATTACTTAGAGGAAAATGTCCAAAAGTATTATGGCTACAAATACGTAGTTCCTACACATCAAGGTCGTGGAGCAGAACACTTGCTTTCTAAGACCTTAATTAAACCTGGCGACTTTGTACCGGGCAATATGTACTTCACCACTACTCGGCTTCACCAAGAACTTGCGGGAGGAACTTTTGTTGATGTTATCATAGACGAAGCCCACGACCCCACTGTTTGGCACCCGTTCAAGGGAAATGTGGATTTACAAAAATTTGAGGATTTGATTAAAAAAGTCGGCCCAGATAAAATACCTTACATAACTGTTGGTGCACCAGTGAATATGGCTGGCGGTCAACCTGTTTCAATGGAAAATATTAAGCAAGTAAGTGAACTTGCTCATAAATACGGTATAAAAGTCGTCCTCGATGCAACTCGTGCCGTTGAAAATTCATATTTTATTCAACAAAGGGAATCTGGGTATCAAAATAAAACAATCGCTGAGATACTCTTTGAATTTTGCTCCTACACTGATGCCTGTACAATGAGCGGTAAAAAGGACTTGTATGTAAATATTGGTGGATTTGTTGCATGCAATGATCCCGACCTTTTTGAAGAGCTCCGAAATCTTGTTGTAGTCTACGAAGGTCTCCATACCTACGGTGGTTTAGCAGGGCGCGACCTTGAAGCAATGGCACGAGGTATCGAGGAAGCGGTGAAAGATGAAAACATTGCATTCCGAGTAAAGCAAGTCGAATATTTAGGAAATTTATTACTGGAGGAAAATATTCCCATTGTAGTCCCAATAGGTGGTCATGCAATTTTTCTTGACGCTAAAAGATTTTATCCTCATATACCACAGAATCAATTTCCAGCCCAAAGATTAGCAGCAGATTTGTATGTTGAATCTGGTGTCCGTTCAATGGAGCGTGGAATTGTTTCTGCTGGACGTAATAAAGTTACCGGTGACCACAACTATCCAAAACTTGAACTTGTTCGCCTGACAATACCTCGACGCGTATATACCCAAGCTCATCTCGATGTTGTTGCTTGGTCTGTAATGGAATTATATAATCAGCGGGATAGAGCGAAAGGCTTGAGAATGGTTTTTGAACCGAAATACCTCAGATTTTTTCAAGCTCGATTTGAACCAATAGTATAGTTCTATTGTTAATTTTACTTTGATGAAACCAGATGGCAGCTCCATCTGGTTTTTTGACTTAATTCCGAAGTTTAATTTTCTCAAGATGACTTTACAACCAAGATAACCAACAAATAAACCTTAGGTAAATTTTACAAGGTCTAAAGTTTATTTTTGAATAGATCTTTTAAATTACGTAATATCAACTTTTGTTCAGCATTGTCGAAAATACCAAAAACAAAAGGAGTAAAAGCAAACAAAAATAGACCAATACAACGTAACAGAAATTTGGAAATTAAACCAAAATTTAAAGATAAAAAGTAAAAAATCGAAAAATGAATTATTAATAGAACTAAAAGAGTAATAATCCTCCCCCATTGATACTGAATTGGATAAAGTCGCTGAGAGAAATAATAAATTATAATTGCAGAAGTTAGGTATGCGAGAAATGTAGACCAGGCAGCGCCACGATAACCCAAAATTGGAATCAATATTAAATTAGACAACACGTTGGTTAGGGCTGCAATACCAACAGATATAGGAAGATATTGTGTTTGTTTCTGGATATTAATCCCGGCGGTGAAATTTATATAAAAGCCATTAAATAAATAACCCAACATAACAATTGGTATAATATCTAAGCCTT
>JBKBVP010000082.1:0-6478 GCA_046289495.1 Candidatus Kapaibacteriota bacterium
TCCCCAAATGGAAAAACTGTTTGGGCAAAGGCTATTGGTGGGGTCGGCAACGATAGAGTAAACGATGTCCTCGCTGATAAAGAATGTATGGTATACATCTATGCCACATTTAATAGCAATTTTCTTGTTTTCAAAGATACAATTTTCAACAAAGGATATTCAGACATTATACTTGCAAAATATGACCCATACAATAACAACTATCTCTGGCAAATCAATATAAGTGGAGAAGACAAAGAGTATCCAGCTTCGATGACTTTTGGTATTGGCAACAAAATATATTTATCTGGTGAATTTCAAAGTAGTAATTTAAAGTTTGGTAATATCGACTTAACAAACTCTGGAAGTTACGATTTTTACCTTGCAATAATTGATACCAATGGAAACATCTTGAAGGTCCGCTCATTTGGTAGCTATGCAGATGAATACGCTAAGAAAATTGTTGCGGACAAAAATGGAAACATCTACATTGGGGGCTATTTTGCAAGCCCATCTTTGGTTTTGGACAATACCACTCTTTTAAATTCTACTAACGATAACTACTCGGATATTTTCACTGCAAAATTCGACCCCGAATTGAATGCAATCTATGGTAAGACCGCTGGCGGCAAAGGCGAAGACCAAAGCTTTTCTATTGCTATCGACCAGTCTGGAAATATATTTCAAACCGGATACTTCAACTCTCGCGAGATTTTCTTCAATAAAAAAAGCATTTACAATTATGGTTATTCAAACGTATTCTTGTCGAAACTAAACCCAGATATACCATCCAAAGTGGAGAGATCTTGCATTTCGGACTTAGAACTTATTGTCTACCCAAATCCTTGCGAAAATTTTATTAATTTCGAAATAAGCTCACAAAGTGCACCAATCAAATGTGAAATTTTAAACTATCTTGGCAAGAAAATTACAGAGATTCTCTTATATAATACAAGCGTTTTGGAAACCAAAGAGCTCCCAAAGGGTTTATATTTCTTGCGTATCAGTGGCAGAGTTGTTCCTTTTCAAAAATTATGAATTGTTTGACCCAAAAATTGCCCATTAGACAGATTTGCAAAACTTTAAAATCTCGGGTTTGAAAAACATCAAGCAGATTTCATCTTAGGTATTTTAGCAAAAAAGTTCAATACAACGGAAATGGAAAGTTTCTTGGATTTAATCAAGAGAAAAGTTGTTCTTTTAGACGGCGGAATGGGGACCGAACTCTACCGAAGAGGGATCTTCATCAATAGGTGCTTTGAAGAGACAAATATTACGTCCCCCGAGCTTGTCAAACAAATACACAATGAATATATCAATTCTGGAGCCGAAGTTATCGAGACAAACACCTTTGGGGCAAATAGATTTAAATTGAAAAGATTCAATCTACAAGAAAAACTTTACGACATAGTCTACTCCGGAGCTAAAATTGCAAAGGAAGTTGCAGGTGGTAATGTTTATGTAGCTGGCTCGATTGGCCCACTGGGGGTACAAATTGAACCGCTCGGTCCGATCTCTCGAGAAGAAGCTAGGGAATATTTCGCTGAGATAATCAAACCAATGCTGGATGCAGGTGTAGACATTCTGATTTTTGAAACATTTATCAATATAGATGAACTGAGGCAAGCTGTTGCCTCTGCTCGAAAACTTACTGATTTACCAATAATAGCCCAGATTACAATAGACGAAGATACAAATACTTTAACTGGCACGCCCCCAGAGACAACCATCTCCGATTTAGAAAGAACCGGTGCGGACGTAGTTGGTATCAATTGTACTGTTGGACCTCAAGTTATGCTAAATTGGCTCGAAACTGTTAGACCCTTGACATCGATGCCTATCTCAATTATGCCCAATGCTGGTAAACCGAAAAATGTAGATGGCAGAAATATTTATCTCGCTTCTCCAGAATATTTTGCTGAATATGCTAAACTTTTTGTTAAATCTGGTGCAAATATCATCGGTGGTTGCTGCGGTACAACCCCAGAACATATTAAAAAAATGTCGATTGCGATAAAAGCTTTGCAACCAAAGATAACATTCGAAAAAATTGAAAGAATCGTCATAAAAGAGGAACACAGTGTACAACCAATACCGAAGAGAGATAAATCTCGACTTGCGCGAAGACTTTGCTCTGGTAAATTTGTAAAGTTCGTAGAACTACTATCTCCAAGAGGAGTAAATGCAAGCAAGCAAATCAATTCTGCTCGTGAATTGTTTTACAACGGTATCGACGTAATAAACATACCTGATGGTCCTCGAGCAAGTGCTCGTATGAGTGCATTAGCTCTTGCAATTCAAATTCAGCGAGAAGTCGGCATAGAGACTGTACTGCATTTTGTCTGTAGAGACCGCAATGTCATAGGCATTCAATCGGATTTACTCGGTGCGTATGTACTTGGAATTAGAAACATACTCGCAATTACGGGGGATCCACCAAAACTCGGAACATACCCAGATGCGACAGGAGTTTTCGACGTTGATTCAATCGGTTTAGTTAATATCTTGAATCGATTAAACAATGGCTTAGATATCGCTGGCTATCCAATCGGCGAACCAACTGGATTTTTCATTGGTGTCGGGGTGAATCCATTAGCTTTGAACTTGGAAGAAGAGCTGCGAAGGCTATATTGGAAGGTCGATGCTGGAGCAGAATTTATCGTTACCCATCCTATATTCGACGTTATTGGATTTAAGAAGTTTCTGAAGATGATAGAACACTACCATCTGCCCGTCATAGTCGGCATTTGGCCCCTTACCTCACTACGAAATGCGGAATTTATGAAAAATGAAGTCCCTGGCGTGGTTGTTCCCGATTCTGTAATTGAGAGAATGCGAAGGGTAGCAGATTCGAAAGAAAAAAGTCTCGAAGAGGGAATCGCAATTGCAAAAGAAACTCTTCTCGAGATTGGTCATCTTGTTCAAGGTGTTCAGATTTCTGCTCCTTTCGGTAGAATCGATGCTGTTATGAAAACGCTTGATGATATTTCCTTTTAGGTAATTTATTTCTCACCCTCTTCAAAATTAAATCAATTATTTGATAATTAACTTTTATTTTTTGATTAAACTTACAACGCAATCATATCCTTTGTTCGGCTACTCGAGTTTTATTGCTTTGAAATGTTTCTTGGCGATTCCATCTGAAATCTCGATGATGTAAAAACCATTTGGAGAGTCCCCATCGAAATCTATTGTAATGATGTCTTCGGACTGCTTCCAATTTACAGTCAACATTTGCAAGGAATGAAAATTAAAAACTTTAACCTCTTTTATATCCTGCAAATTTAGATTTTCAAGATTGATTTTCAACCTGTTAGTAAAAGGATTTGGGAAAACATCTCGATTATCTGTAACTTCAATTACAGAAGACCTTTGCCCCAATGCAATCCACTGAGGAATACCCGCATTGATTAAAAATAACTCCGGCTGGCCAAGGGGGCTAAACTTATCGGAACTAAGGTATTGCTTATAGACAATGTATTGACCAGTCGAGGGTTTGAGACTTTGGAAAACAATTGCGTGATCGGATGGAGAGAAATGTGGTGTTGCAGGTTGGTCGAGAGTCAAGTATGTAGAGACAATTTGCGAGGTGCGACCATCATAGATATTACCAAGAATAATACTACCAATGCCGGCAGCTTCATTGTAGACGACAAAGGCAATTTTGTTGTCGTTAGTTTGAGAGAATTTGGGAGAGGCCACATGGAATCCTTCTGGAAGAGGTGGCAATAGCCTATAAATAACACCACTCTCTGGCTCGAGCGCATTAATTTCTGCATAGTAAGATGTATCACCCAGTGCATTCACTCTAACGTTGATGACATCATAAATCAGTAAAGTACCACTTGGATTCCAAGATAAATTAACAGCGAACAACGGTTCTGTACCGTACCCAGTATGGCTTGTGCTTGGTTGATACAAATCTATGACTTTTGTCTCGTCGGTTATTACATCATAAATGTAAATTTGCGGGAGATATTCAGTAGTTGTAAAAGCAAGTCTTGGCTTACTTCCTTCCACTATCGCAATTGAACGAAATATTGGTAAATCGATAAGGATTGTATCTGCGCCAGTGATTAAGTTTAGTCCTCGAAGCATATTAGATTGGTCGATACACATCGCTGTGGCATTGCTCGATAAAACGGAATAAGTGGACCCAGAGGAGACATCCAAGGAGAAATTTCCAATTTGTTTAATATCGTTTTGAGTTTTTATGATTTCCTCTACGCGGTAAAGATTATGATATTGTTGGTCGACAGCAAGAACATAATTCAAACCTACAATTGGTGGAAGCTCGGGCGACGGACTCGAGCCACCCGAAGAACTAATACCAACCGAATTGAAAGCATTTACGACAGCGTTAAGTTCTGGCGAGTTGTCTCCGAAAAGTTCTTTTGCACTTCGCTCGCAAGCGAAACGAAAGTCTACGAAATTCGCTTGCTTTGTCAAATATCTTTTATCCAAGACGCGATAATAAATCTTTTCAAGCTTATCTCTTCCAAGTGAATTACCAATAAGATATGTAACCTTGTTAATTATTCCAACATTGATGTGTACCCCACCATTGTCTCTCTCCAAAGGCATATTTTGATATTCGCTCATATGAGCGGGTAACCAATCTGGGTCGCCGAAACTGGCACCATTATGTGGGTCTTGCATATTTCTCGTACCTCTTGGAAAGTACTGCTGATATACCAAATCCTCCCCAATGTACCAGTCTTCGCGATCGAGCATAGCACCACCCCAATCGGCAAAAGCCTCGTTCAAGGCACCAGACTGAAATTTGTATTCTAAATCCACTGTAAATTGAACTACACCGTGGGTGAATTCGTGGGCAATTACATCCAATGCTCTTGTGAAGGGATAGTAAATATCTCCACCGTCGCCAAAAACCATGAATTCACCATTCCAAAAGGCATTTTTCATTGGTTGAGAATTTTCTGTAGCATGAACAATACAAATGATATTCTTTCCATTCACATCAATCGAATTTCTTTTGTGCACATTGTGGTAATAATCGTAAATTTCACCGAGAAATCTATGAGCAGTGACAGCAACTGCATCGTCAAAATAACTATTATTAGAAGAGACAAGTTCTGGGACTGAATTCCTTGTTAGGTCTTGGTAATTGTTTGTATATAGAGCAATGACTCCGTCCGGGTTATTTAAATTATTGTTAAACATTTGCTTAGTAGCATCGACTAAGTAGTACCTATTTCCTTTTTGAAAGACATTAATAGAGACATTTCTGTTGAACAAGTCTTTACCAGTCCCAGTAACAATGCCATCCGAAGGATTTGCTCGGTAAGATTGTATTATTTCGCCAGTAATTGCATCAACAAAATACCTGTAAACCTCGTAAATATTAGGCATCAATTCAACAACCCAAACTAACCTTGGATTTTCGTCCAAACTTTCTTTGAAGATATACAATTTTGCTAAAGGGTATTCCTTTTGAATTAAATTTTTGTATGCACTAATATCAGTATAAAATACACCTTTGTTGACAAGGTCTGCATTCGACTTATTAATTGCAAAATTGGCATCAACTTTTGGTTCGATAGGTACGTCGAATTTCTCGTAAGGTAAATAATTGGAAACAATGTTAATTAATTCCCCGAAACTGTTGTATAATGCAATCAATTCTTTGCCCCAAATTGGAATCCTGTGGTAAACCTGTTGGTAACGTATAACCAAATCCAAATCTCTTGTTTTAGATACTTCTACCTCTTGGAAAAATTTACCTGGTTCCGACAGTCGAAAATACTCCTTGTTTTGTCTTAAAAAAGTGAATAAAATGTTTGAAAGGGCAAAGTTTTTGTATTTTGAATTAACCAAAGCAGACTGTTTCTTTGGAGCTACAAATTTTGGGATGCCAAGCTTAGGATCGAATAAAACTTCAAAATCTTTGGGTAGAACATAAAGATTTTCGCACAAATTCTGTGGTTTTAACTCCATCTGCTTTATTGCCGTTGGAATAAAAGATAAATTTTCAACTTTTGTTTCAGATGGGCGAAGATAGTTTTTGAGTAACTTCAATTTTTCAAAGTCTATCTGCATCTTCTCGGGTTTAATCGCTCCACCTCTTAGTAAGTGGATTTGCTCGAAAACATCTGCGCGCACGAAAGAAAGAGAAAGAACAAGAAAAACATAGAGCATAAATAAATTAGAAACAAATCTTTTCATTACGATTCTCCTAATTTATTTCAAAAAACTTTCTATCTTATCGTAAAGTTTAGATAACTTTTCCTCGATGCTATCCTTACCAAAAGGGTTCCAAATGTAAACCTTCTTTGAATTACCGAAAAAGAGAATAATCTTGCGGTTGACATTATGCGGAGATTGATAATCAAGCTCGTAAAGTTTGTATCGAGCTAAAATTTCATTCAACTGTTGGACTTCTTTTTGTGTTAATTTTTTAAATACATTTGTACTATCACAGGTTTCCTTCCCTTCACATTTAAAAACTTTGCCATCGGAATGAATTATGTAGCCAGAG
>JBKBVP010000083.1:0-6428 GCA_046289495.1 Candidatus Kapaibacteriota bacterium
AACTATTTCGACATCCCGATACAACATATTTCCGACAGCGTACTTAAATCGATGCGTAGAGGCAATTCGAAAAAAAACATAATCAATTTAATTGAAAATATACGTGCAAAAGTTCCAAATGCTTTCATTCGTTCAACTCTGATTGTTGGCTACCCAACTGAAACTGAAAAAGACTTCGAAGAGTTAATTCAATTTCTTAATGATTACGAGCTGGAAAGAATCGGAGTATTTACATATTCAAGCGAAGATGGTACCTATGCATTTAACTTGGGAGACCCAATACCCGAAGCGACAAAAAACTACAGACTTCAGGAAATAATGAAAGTTCAAAGCAAAATTTCCTTAAAAAAGAATAAAATGTTGGTCGGTAAGGAGCTTAATGTGCTTGTTGATGATAAAACCAATGGCTTATATGTTTGTAGAACCGAGTTTGATGCTCCCGAGGTGGACAATCTGGTGTATTTAAAGGCTGAATCAAAAATTTCCATTGGTGACTTTGTAAATGTAGAAATAGTCAAAGCCAAGACTTACGACCTATTTGCAAGATCAAAGTAGCAATTCAATTATTTTGTTGTATATCTTATCCGAAGCTGTTCCGTCCCCGTAAGGGAAACAGACTTTTGCCATTGATTCGTAACTTTCTTTATCAAAGAGTAATTTTTCAGTCCAGTTTAAAATATTTTCTTTTTTTGTACCAACAACTTTAGAAATACCTAGCTCAACGCTTTCTACTCGCTCTGTCTTTTCTCTTAAAACCAGAACTGGCTTACCTAATGTTGGTGCTTCCTCTTGGATGCCACCGCTGTCTGTAAGAATTAAATAGGACTTTTTCATCAAAAAAAGCATTTCGGGGTAGTCGAGTGGTTCTAACAAATGTATCTTTGGGGATTTAAGTATAGAAAAGGCAACTTTTCTTATGTTTGGATTTAGGTGAACCGGAAATACAATCTCAATATCGTTAAATTTTTCGACCAAGTGCATTAATGCATTGCAAATTTCTTCGAAAGGTTCCCCAAAGTTTTCTCTTCTATGGCAAGTTACTACAAGAATTTTTTTTTCAAAATTAATTTTTTTGAATAGTGAATTGTAATAATCCTCTTTCTCGGAAACATATTTCAAGGTGGATAACTGAGCATCAATTGTTGTGTTGCCAACTATAAATATTTGTTCTTTTGGTACCTGCTCGGATAAAAGATTTTCAACAGATTTTTTGGTGGGAGCAAAGTGAAAATCCGCTATCTGTGTTATCAGTCGTCGATTTATTTCCTCAGGGTATGGATAATTCTTATCGTAAGTTCGTAGTCCAGCTTCAATATGCGCAACAGGAACTTTGTGGTAGAAGGAAGAAATTGCGCCTACAAGCGAAGATGTGGCATCTCCTTGAACAATAGTTAGGTCCGGATGGACATCATTAAAGATTTTTTCAAGTTTCGAGATTGTTATTTGTGTAATGTAATCGAGAGTTTGATTTTCAATCATAACATTAAGATTATAATCTACAGGTATTTTAAAGTACTCTACTACTTGGTATAATAATCGTTTATGTTGAGAGGTAATGCAAGCAATTGTTCGTAGATCATCTCTTTGTTTTAGTTTATTTATCAACGAAGCTAACTTTATGCCTTCTGGTCTTGTGCCAAAAATAAAAAGAACAGTCTTCATAATTGGATATACAAAAACATCAAAATTCGTAAATTTTACTTACATTTTAGTAATGAATTTATACCGATTGTTTTTGGTAATTTTGTCTTTTTGTTAATTCAAATATGAAAGAGAAAACTGATTTGAAAAGTGAAAACCTAATCGAAAAGAACTCCTCTTATCGTTCTGATTGGGAACTTACCCCAAGCGAAATAGTTCGAGAGTTGGATAAGTATGTCATTGGACAAGAGGAAGCGAAAAGAATAGTTGCAATTGCATTAAGGAATAGATGGCGAAGAAGAAAAGTAATGAGTTATTTGCGCGAAGAGATTCTACCGAACAATATAATAATGATTGGACCAACTGGAGTAGGTAAAACAGAAATTGCCCGTAGACTTGCAAAATTAGTAAATGCGCCTTTTGTCAAGGTTGAAGCAACAAAATATACCGAGGTGGGCTATGTTGGTCGGGATGTTGAGTCGATGGTTCGCGACCTTGTTGAGCGTGCAGTGGTAATGGTAAAGCAAGAAAAGACTCAAGAAAAAATGGAAGAAGCAAGACGAGCAACAGAAGAGAAAATTTTGAACATATTATTTCCGAAGAAATCAAAGAGTATTTCATTCGATATCGAGGGAAATGAAACAGAGCGTGAGGAAAATCGAGAAAAATTAAGGGAACTATACAAATCCGGTTTTTTCGACACAAGAGTTATAGAGATTGAGGTTGAAAGCGAGATGGCTCCCCCCGTACAAATTTTTGGACCATTCGGGATGGATGAGATTGGTAATTCTATTCAGGATATGGTTAGTCAATTGTTCCCCAAGAAAAGAGTAAGAAGAAAGATGACAGTTGCCGAGGCAAGAAATCAAATACTGAAGGAAGAGACCGAAAAGTTAATTGATATGGAGCGTGTTGTCAAAGAAGCATTGGAAAGAGCAGAGAATATGGGAATCATTTTCATCGACGAAATTGATAAAATTGCATCAAGCCAGGGTAAGGGTGTTGGACCAGATGTTTCTCGCGAAGGCGTTCAAAGAGATTTGTTGCCGATTGTGGAGGGCACAACTGTAAATACTAAGTACGGCCCTGTAAAAACAGACCATATACTATTCATTGCATCTGGAGCGTTTCACGTCTCCAAGCCTTCGGATTTAATCCCAGAATTGCAAGGGCGTTTCCCAATTCGTGTAGAATTGAAAAGCCTTACAGAAGACGACTTTGTGAAAATACTTACACTCCCTGAAAATGCTTTGATAAAACAGTATAAAGCACTACTTGAAACCGAGAATATTAATCTTGAATTCGAGCCCGAGGCTATAAGAGAAATTGCTGCAATTGCAGCTAAAGTGAATGAAGAAATAACTAATATCGGTGCTCGTCGACTGCATACTATTATGACTACTCTTTTGGAGGATATTCTTTTCAACGCACCAGACAAAGTAAAAGATGCAAAAATTGTTGTAACTGTTCAAATGGTACGAGAAAAGTTAAACAAGATTATAGAAAATGTAGATTTAAGCAAATATATACTTTAAGGGTATTTATAATGGAACATTTACAACACAAGTTAAAGAATGCTCTTATTACTGTTTACGACAAATCTGGCATAGTTGAATTTGCAAAAGGTTTATCTAAACTTGGTATTGAAATTTACTCCACTGGTGGAACGAAGAAGTTTCTTTCTGATAATGGTTTAAAAGTGCGTAGTGTCGAGGAAATAACTCAATTTCCAGAGATTTTAGATGGAAGGGTGAAAACTTTGCACCCAAAACTTTTTGCTGGAATTCTTGCACGATTTGACAAACCTGACCATTGTAAGCAACTTGAAATTCACAACATTAATTCGATTGATTTGGTAGTTTGCAATTTGTACCCATTTGAATCTACTTTTAAAAATTTAGTCTCGAACAGCAAAATCCTAAATGAAAAGCTATTTGAAGTACTCGAGATGATAGATATTGGTGGTCCTTCCTTGTTAAGAGCTGCAAGTAAAAATTTTTACTGGACCTTGCCAGTTGTTAATCCAAACAGATATGGTGAAATTTTAAATGTCTTAGAAAATAACAATTTGTCCATACCTTTGGATTTTAGATTGAGTTTAGCTCGAGAGACATTTGAATACATAGCTCACTACGACGTTGTAATCGCTGAGTTCTTTCGTAGAATCTCTTCGTCGGAGTTTACTAATTTTTTTCAAATTTCTCTACCTATGGAATTCAATCTTCGATATGGGGAAAATCCTCAACAACGGGCGAGTTTGTATGGCAGTTTCAGCACTCTTTTTGAAAAATTACACGGGAAGGAGTTGTCTTATAATAATATTCTGGATATAGACTCGGCAACTCGTTTGATAATTGAGTTCGATTTACCAACAGTTGCAATTTTCAAACACACGAATCCTTGTGGAGTTGGAACTGATACTAATTTGGTTGAAGCATTTAAAAAAGCATTTGCCACCGACACAGTCTCTCCATTTGGCGGCATCATTGTTACTAATCATATCGTTGGAAAAGAATTTGCTAATGAGGTTCATCCAATATTCACAGAAGTAATTATTGCGCCAGGTTTTACCGAAGAATCGCTTGAAATATTAAAAAAGAAGAAAGATAGAAGACTAATTAAAGTGGACCTCGAGGCTTTCAAAAACTCAATTAAGATAGAGTATCGTAGCGTTACAAATGGTGTGTTGGTTCAAGATTCCGACCGCTGGTTGATTAATGCGAATGAATTTAAAGTTGTAAGTCAGCGTGAACCAACGGAAGAGGAAATTCAGTCGATGATTTTTGGTCTAAAGGTTGTCAAACACGTTAAATCTAATGCAATTGTTTTTGCCAAACCAGATAGAACAATTGGAATCGGAGCCGGACAAATGTCGAGGGTTGATTCCTCGCGGATTGCAATTGAAAAAGCAAAATTAATGGGTTTAGATTTAAATGGTACTGTTGTTGCCTCGGATGCTTTCTTTCCCTTTCCCGATAGTGTTGTCGAAGCTGCCAAAGCTGGAGCCACTGCAATTATTCAACCAGGTGGCTCAATTCGTGACAAGGAGGTAATAGAAGCTGCTAACCAAAATAATATTGCTATGGTTTTCACAAATATGCGCCATTTTAAACATTAGCTTTATTTGTTGTTGCTAAAATTTTTTTAATTTATATATCATCATTAGGTTCGAAAATGAAAAAGTTTGTTTTAACAATCCTATTTTTATTCCTTGTTTTCCCTACCAAGTTTTTACTTTCAGATGATAGAGAAGTCAAGCTTGATTTCATTAAAGTAAATGGAAGAGAACTTACTCAAGAGGAACTTGATTTCCTCGTTCTTTCACGAACAGACTCCATTTCCTTTTTCTTCCATCTTGAGACAAAGGATACTTCTCTGCGCACCCCATTTATTTTTCGTGTTGCTATTAAAAATAGCAAGGATTCTTCTGCCTATCCAGTAAATTTGAAAAACATCAACTACAAAAATCTTCCAGAAGATTTCTATAAATTATCTATTCAGGCTTTCGACCCGAGAAATAATTGGGTGGCAAAGCCCTTGGAAATTGAATTTATTGTAAACAACAAATTAAGCTCAAAAATTAGGGAGATAAAAAAGCTGACACCGACAATTCAGGAGATTGATACAGATTTGAAATCCGAAAATCAGAAGAGAACCTTTTATGGTTTCGAGCTTAAATCGCTTTTATTGGGTTTTGGAGTTTCACTTTTAGTTTTTCTTATAATTTTAACTATAGTAATCAAGACTAAGTCCAAAGCTAAAAAGACGTTAGCTGAATCGCCAAACAAGTTGACAATCGATAAACAAAAGTACGAGCAAATTGTACTGGAAAATAGCAACTTACGAGCAGAGATTGCTGCCCTCCGTGGCCAGATAGATGCCTTAAACTCCCGCGCCGAGGAATTGCGACGACAAAACGTTGAACTTAAGGAAAAAGTTGAAAAATTATACAGCAGCAAGGAAGAATTGGAGGAACTTCAAAGACATAAAGATGAATTGTTTGCAGTGATTATTCACGACATCAAAAATCCAGCTGCTTTAATTAAAAATCTTGTCGAACTTCTTCGTTCCTACGACTTGACTGCTACTGAACAGCAAGAAATTATCGACGATATACTTCAAACTTCAAACAGGATTATTGCTCTTTCTCAAGAAGTCTCTCGTATTCTTGCTCTTGAATCTTCGCTCGTTAGTTTAAATCTCGAATTTGGTAACGTAAATGAGGTTATAAATGAAGTTGTCAAAGCCAATTCACGTAATGCTCAATTGAAGAACATAAACATATTTGTAGACATAGATACCAAACTGGAAGAGTTTATGTTTGATAAATACAAAGTGTATGAAGTCTTGGACAATCTTGTTTCGAATGCTATAAAGTTTACCCAAAAAGGAGGAGAAGTTCAAGTCTCCTCAGAAAAAAAGGATGACAAAGTAGTAATTCAAGTCATAGATAATGGACTTGGATTGTCTGATGAAGACATAAATCGAGCATTTCAAAGGGGGGCTCGCTTGAGTGCCAAACCAACTGGGGATGAACCATCCTCTGGTATGGGTTTGTGGATTGTGAAACGATTAGTCCAAGCTATGAGAGGAAAAGTTTGGGTAAAGAGTGTCTTAGGAAAGGGCTCAACGTTTGCATTTTCTTTACCATTCATCCAAGATGAGAGTAAAAAATTGGAAAAAGTAGAAGAATTCCAAGAGGAAAACGAATAAACAGAAAATTTTTAACAACAAGATCAAAAACACTTTAATACACACTTTCAAATCTACTTCCTCTATTCAGTTTC
>JBKBVP010000008.1:0-15401 GCA_046289495.1 Candidatus Kapaibacteriota bacterium
GCCACGCCTGGAGGTTACATCTACGTTTATACTGGTTTGTTGAAATTTGTTGATAACGAGGCAACGCTTGCCGGGGTTCTGGCACACGAAGTTGCCCATTGCGAGCGTCGCCACGCAACCCAAAGGCTGACCAAGGCCTATGGTGTATCGCTTTTGCTTGATGTGGTTTTTGGCAAAAATCCCTCGAAGACAGAAGAAATTGCAGCAAATTTGCTCGTTGGACTTGCGTTCTTGAAAAACAGCAGAGACGACGAATACGAAGCCGATGAATTTGCTTATGAATACCTTAAATCTACAATCTGGTATCCGGGCGCTTTAATCTTTTTTTTCGATAAAATTAAGCAAAACGAGGGTAATTCCTTTCTGGAGGTGCTCCTATCTACTCATCCACTTAGCGAGGACCGTATCAATCGTTTAAATAGTATGATACAACGAGATAAACTGCCCCCTCCAACGGAAGAAAATCTATTTCAAAATAGATATCAAAATTTTAAAAAGCTTTTGCCCTGAATTTGATTCTAATTATCAGATTCCATCTGTGTTGGTAGTTTGACAATAAATCGAGTGAACTGATTTACTTTGCTTTCGACTTCGATTGTGCCATTATGTGCCTGTACAATCCATTTGACAATGGATAGCCCAAGCCCGTAGCCTTTGGCGCCCGATTTTATACCTTTTCTTGCTCGATACATCCTGTCGAAGATATTTTCGAGTTCATCATTTGGTATACCTATTCCATTGTCTTCGACTATTAAAATGGCATAGTCTGAATTTTTGCTAAGCGAGAGGGAGATTCTCCCGCCCACGGGTGTATACTTTGTTGCATTGTCCAGAAGGTTTAGCAAGGCTTGGTGTATTCTGGGTGGGTCGATCGGGATTATTACATTTGGCTCGATATTTTTCTCTATCGTTATTTTCTTTTGCTCTGCAATAATTGCAATATCGTCGGCAACTTCTTCTGCCAAATTCGAGATATTTTCCATTTTTAACTGTATAGAAATTTGCCCAGTTTCTGCTCTCGAAAGTTCGAGTATGGACTCGACAACGTTGGAAAGTCGACTGACTTCTTCGAGAGCGCTTATTAGAATTTCCTCGTACTCTTCTGGGGATTTTTTAGAGTGTAGGGCTATTTCCAGTTCACCTTGTAAAATTGTAAGTGGAGTACGGAGCTCGTGGGAGGCATCTTGCGCAAATTTTTTGATTTGGTTGAAAGAGTCCTCCAGTCGTTCTATCATATTGTTTAGTGTTCTTGTCAGATGACCAATTTCATCGCTGGTGGGAATCTCTGGCAAGCGCAGACTTAGATTTTTTGCTGTTATTTCATCGGCTGTCTTTGCTATGATGTCGATTGGTTTAAGAGAGACAGTAGAGAGGAGCCAACCGCCAACTATCGAGACAAGCAATATGAAAGGAAAGGCAAGTATTTGCAATCTAAACAAATTTTGTAAAGTAGCTCGGAGGTCGTTTAAAATATAACCAACGGATATCACTGCTTGGCTTGTTCGTTTTACCATCAATCGAA
Source organism: Candidatus Kapaibacteriota bacterium (assembly GCA_046289495.1). Lineage (GTDB taxonomy): Bacteria > Bacteroidota > Ignavibacteria > Kapaibacteriales > UBA2268 > Naka2016. The sequence continues at coordinate 1,523 of JBKBVP010000008.1, forward strand.
TGTCGGTGTTCATTACTTTTGTTGTTGTAAGAATAGAATCTATTTTGATTGTTTTTGGAACCTCCATCGAGAGTTGTATCACAGAATCTTTAGCGCGAGACGGGACGTAGATTGTATCGGTAGCCGATGATGTTAAAAAAGCTAATAGAGTTGGTAAGGTATCATTTTGTAAGTTCTGCGAGCGCCAAATTATGTTGTTGTTTGTATCCGCAATTTGTACGAAAAAATTCTTCGGATTCAGCAGTATATGTTCAAATACATCAGACCAAATACTGCCGAGGTCTTCCTCCACAAGTTTCTCCCTTTGCACTGTTGGGCGAATTGGCCCTACAAAGCGCATTTCCTCCAGCTCCCGAAGAAGCGCAAACTTATCGCGTACACTCCTAATGCTTTGAAAAAATTTTATATTACTTATATTCCTTTGATTGCGAGAGATTACGATGTCCAAGGAATTTGTCACTTTTGCAATCGAGGCATCGAGACTTTTGTGTAATTCATTGTAAACGGAAATATAGGTGTAGAAACCATAGGCAGATAGTGTGACTGCGACTATTGTTCCATACCAAAATGATAATTTTGCCCGTAAAGGTAATATCCTTGCCAACTTTTATGTGACTTATTCTAAAAATTAAACGGAAAAATTGTAATTTAATTATTTTGTTTTGTCATATTGATTGGTTTTGTTATGACCTTTAAATCAATTTTGTTTTTGGTTTGTTTTATTCTTTTGATTTTTAAAAGCGAATTTATTTTATCCAAACCTATCTCTGCAAAAACTTCCAAGACAGAAGATACCCTCCGTGTCGATTTTGATAATATTAAATTAAGATTACTTGGACCAGCGGTATTTGGCGGGAGAGTTTCCGATTTAGCAGTAAATCCAAACAACAAGAATGAATTTTATGTCGGAGTTGCCTCTGGTGGTATTTGGAAGACCACAAATGCTGGTGTCACTTTTACTTCTGTTTTCGATAATTACGGCTCATTTTCCATAGGTTGTTTGACAATAGACCCATCCAATCCTCACACAATCTGGGCTGGCACTGGCGAGAATAATAGCCAAAGGAGTGTCTCTTGGGGCGATGGTGTTTACAAATCCACCGATGGTGGGAAAACTTGGAAAAACATGGGTTTGAAAAACTCCGAGCATATTGGCAAAATAATAGTCCATCCAAGTAATTCCAATATAGTTTACGTTGCTGCGCAAGGTCCACTATGGGGCCCAGGAGGAGATAGAGGACTATACAAAACAACCGATGGCGGCAAAACCTGGGAAAGGGCATTATTCATCAGCGATAATACTGGTGTAACAGATGTTGTTATGGATCCAAGAAACCCTGATGTCCTCTATTGCGCATCTTATCAAAGGCGCCGTCACGTGTGGACTTTAATCAATGGTGGACCCGAAGCAGCAATATACAAGACAACGGATGGTGGCAAAAATTGGGAGAAGCTTCAAAATGGCTTGCCGAGTGGCGATTTGGGAAGAATCGGGCTTGGTTTGTCCCCAGCAAATCCTGATTACATCTATGCCATCATCGAAGGCAACGAGGGCAAAGGTGGAATTTATCGCTCTACCGACCGCGGAGCTTCCTGGGAAAAGAGAAATTCTTGGTTCTCCCCTTCTGCTCAGTATTATCACGAAGTTTTCTGCGACCCTACAAACCCCGAGCGTGTCTTCTTTATCGATACCTACCTACGTCTTACTGAAGATGGCGGAAAGACCTTGAAAATTGTATCGAATAAAAACCGTCACGTCGACGACCACGTCGTTTGGATGGACCCCGACAATCCTAAACATTTCTTAGTGGGTGGCGATGGTGGTCTTTACGAAACTTACGACAACGGGAATACCTGGCGTTTTTTTGCTAATATCCCTACTGCACAGTTCTACAGAATATCTTGCGACAATTCCGAGCCCTTTTATTATGTCTATGGAGGCACGCAAGATAATAACACCTGGGGTGGTCCTTCGAGAAACACTTCGAGCGGTGGAATAACAAACGAAGATTGGTTTCTTGTTGTTGGAGGAGATGGCTACAAAGCACAGATCGACCCGAAAAATCCAAATATTGTTTACGCAATGTGGCAATATGGCAACCTTGTGCGCTACGACAGAAAAAGTGGGGAGGTGTTCTATATTCAACCTCAGCCGGAGAAGAATGAAGCCTTACGTTGGAATTGGGACACACCGATGCTAATAAGTCAGCATTCGGAAACACGATTGTACATCTGTGCCAATAAAGTATTTCGAAGCGACGATCGCGGTCAAAGTTGGAAGGTGATTAGCCCAGATTTAACAAGACAGATCGATAGGAACAAATTACCAGTAATGGGAAAAATTTGGAGCCCAGAGGCAGTAGCCAAAAATGCCTCGACCTCCTTCTATGGAAATATTACTGCATTTGCAGAATCCCCTATCGACGAAAATATTTTAGCCGTCGGTACCGACGATGGTTTAATACATCTTACAACCGATTGCGGTGCAAATTGGATGAAGATTGAAAAATTTCCAGGTATACCCGAAACAACCTATGTCAGTGATATCTTTCTTTCTCATCATAATAAAAACTATTTATATGCTACGTTCGATAACCACAAAAATGCCGATTTCAAACCTTATGTTTTGATGTCCACTGATTTTGGTAAGAGCTGGATTTCGATTGCTTCGAATTTGCCGGAAAATGGCTCTGTGTATACGATTGTCGAGGATTTCGTCGACCCCAATCTTTTGTTTGTTGGGACTGAATTTGGATTGTTTGTGTCAACAAATCAAGGTAAAAAATGGATAAAATTAAAAGGCAATTTTCCAACAATTGCAGTCAGAGATTTGGAGATACAAAAGCGAGAAAATGATTTGGTAGTCGGCACTTTCGGTCGCGGGGTGTATATCCTTGATGATTTTTCGTTTATGAGGTTTTTAAATGATACAATTTTGAGCAAGGAAGCTATTGTCTTCCCCATTAAGCCCGCATTGATATATAATTTAGATGAATCGAGAAGCAAAGAAGACTTGGGCAGTTCTTTCTGGAGGGCAGAGAATCCTCCTTTTGGCGCTGTGTTTACTTACTATCTGCGGGAGGAATTTAAAACAAAGAAGCAAAAGCGAAAGGAAATCGAGAAGAAAATCGAAGAGGAAGGAAAATCTATCTCTTACCCAAGTTTTGATTCACTTACAGCAGAAGATTTGGAGCAAAAGCCACTTCTAATTCTTAAAATTTACGATAGCTTCGGCAATGTTGTTCGTACGTTGACAGCCCCGCCAAAGAAGGGTTTCAACCGCATCGTTTGGGATTTAAGATATCCCGATACTTCTCCAGCTTCGGATACAACTGATGTAAACAAAGCCCAAGGTATGCCAATTGTCCCAGGGAAGTATAGTGTTCAAATGTTTAAAAGTCTCGATGGTATGATTTCAACTCTCACGGAACCAATTGAATTCGAATGCAAACTGTTGAATAATGTTACTCTGCCTGCAAGTGATTTATCCAAGTTGGATGAATTCAGAAGGAGAGTTGCCAAATTGCAAAATGCTGTAATGGGAGCAAACGGTCTCCTTAAAGAAATCAAATACAAGGTCAATTCAATTAAGAATGCGCTCTTACTTTCATCGAATAATTCCGACTCGGTTTTGAATTTGATCAGAGATGTACAAGCATCATTAGATACAATAAATATGAAGCTTAATGGCAATCCCACTCTCTATCGATTGAATGAGAATCAGCCGCCGTCGGTTGTCAATAGATTATATTACATCCTTTGGGGGCTTTGGGCAACAACTCAGGAACCCACAGAAACTCAAAGGAAATCTTTCTCCTATGCAAAAGAGGAACTTGCTATGGTAATTGATAAATTGAAAAACATTTCCCAAAATGTGATACCTAATCTGGAGAAACTTCTCGATAGCATTAATGCTCCCTGGACACCTGGTCGGATTCCGAATATTGACGACTTGTAAAAAGCTTAATCGTTAAAGGACCAGAAAACCGTTATTCTTAGATTTCTATCGTATTCTGGATAGATTGGTATTAGGTAATAATTGACTGAGAATAAATTTCGAAGAGAGATATTGACGTATGCATTTCCGAGCTTTGCGTGCGCATAAGTACTTACTCCATTGTGCTGCCATTGCCTTGGGCTATTAAATTTAGCTGGAACAGAATAAAAGGGATGAATGTAGGCCCCATTGAATGGCGAGTAAAGTTCAAATTCTAAGCCAATCTCCAGGTAGCTTCTACCTCTTTTGAAACGATAGGAAAGCTGATTATTCCAAATCAAAAACGGAAGTGTGTTATTGGAAAGCTTCTCTTTTGCAGTGTAGAACAGATTAATTTTTGTCCCAAATGTTAAATTTTCAAGTATACTAAAGAGGGATTTGAAATTCACTCCAATCACTTTGGTGTTGTTCGTGCTAATGATATTCAATCCAATCGGATTGTCGAGAGAGTCTTTGTTTACTCCAAAGGTTTTGAAATTGGCGATAATCCTTGTGTATAACTCTGCCGAAAGTTGATGATTCTCTTTGACTTGGTTGAAACCAAGTATTGCAAGCTGGCTTTGGTCGAATAGGTTGTCGAAATTTTTACTTGAATGAGTAATGTCGAAATATAATTCATCTGTGCTATCGGAAAGTGAATATGTAAATCGTGAACCAAGTTTATATAGTACATCGTTCGATGAAAAATCAATTCTCGTTCCGACTTGGAGGAAGAATTTTTTCAAAAGTTTTTTGTTGAAAATTGCAAACGCCGAAGGTTCAAAGGAATGGCTATTGGCATAGGTTAGAAATTCGTTTTGATTTCTTTTTTCAAATTCAACACCGAGAAGAAAATTGTATTTTGGCTTGTTTGAAACGAGTTTGAAATTGCCTTGCAAATTGCTACAGGAATTTTGTATTATCTTATTCGCTCGAAAATACTCCGCAAGGAAATCCTCCAAGTTGTAGTTTTGTTTTGAAAAGAGAAACGAAACAGACCCATCAAAATACACCGAGCTATCTTGCTGAAGTTTGTAAATAAAGCGGAATGATAAATCGTTTTGGTAAATTTTATTTTTTAAGTTTTCGAAATTCACGGTTGAGAAATTCTTATCGAATAGAATCAAGGATTTCTCTGGGTTCAGTCCTCCAAATAAGCCATAGTTTATGTTGGTGTACTTATGTTCAAGGTAAAGATTCAAATAAGAGGAGGGGAACCAACGAACACCAGTGACGATGTTCCATCGGTCTGCATTCGAGTTTGAGTATCTGCCACGAGACCAGTACCTGTGATACAAGAAGTAGAAATTCAAATTTCTTGCGATGTTTTGCGAGAACAAGCCACTGGAGCCGAGGAAATCGTAACCGGCTTGTCCAATCCAAATTTGAGTATATGGTACGCTTGTGTTGAATATTCTTGTTTTGAAATTCAACGAAATCCCAGCTGAATGTTTTCCAAGTAGAATTGCGTTCGACCCGTCGAGTATTTCTACTTTATCTAACAGGAGGGTCGGAAATAGCTCGAATGACGAATTGTATCCAGGAAGCAAGTAGTGGGGAGCAGTGTTCTGAAAAGCATTTAGATACGACAATACTCCATACTGATTGAGGATTGCGTTGTAGCCTAATGCTCCGAATGTTAGTAGTTTATGATGAGTGTATTTTTCGATGATTTCGGCGGTAGAGACAAAGTCGCCTGCAACAAATTTTGTTTTAGCAATAGATTTGGTTTGTAGAAGATACGGGAACTCACCAAATGATTTTATTGGCAAATTAAACGAAAGTGTATCATTTTGCTTCGTAACGAAATAGGATGTGGTGTCTGCTTGTGAAAAACAAAATACAAAACTAAATAGCCAAATAAAGTGAAGCGACAGTATTTTTTGTGAAAAGCTTTTCAATGCTGGCTAAATAAAACGATAGTGTTTGCGAACTGGTTCAACAACTTGCCATACACAGCTCAGTCCAGCTGGAAACGTGACAAAGTCGCCCTTACCGATTTCATAATTTCCACTAGATGTTTTTACAATTACTTTACCTTCGAGGAAGTAACATTGCTCTGTCTCGTCGTAGTACCAATCGAAAGTGGAAATTTCTTTTTCCCAGATTGGCCAGTTCCAAATGCCTTTTTCATTGATTTCTTCATCGGTAAGTTTTTTAATTTTTATCTGGGACATTGAATTACCCCATTTTTTTCAACAAGCCATAAGTATTGAAAATGCATGTGTCTTGGATGAAATCGATTCCATTTGCTTCTGCAAGTTTCTTTGCTTCATCATTAATTATGTCTTTTTGCAGCCAGATAACTTTTATATCGCCACGAGTTTTTCGCCTTTCTATTGCCTCTTTGACAACCTCTATGCAGTGTTCGGATGGTCTAAACACGTTTAAAATTTCAATCGATTCTGGAACTTCGTCGAGTTTGTTGTAAACAGGTATTCCCTCCACTTCAAACTTTTGAGGATTGATTCCAATGACATTATAACCTTGACTTTTCATAAAGATTGGGATAGAGGAGGCAAGCTTCTCCGGATTTTTGGAAAATCCATACACAACAATAGTTTTGCAAGTTCTTAAATAATTGATTGCTTTATTGTCCATCTTTTCGTTCCGATTTTTTGGTAGACAAGACATTAACAAATACATCGACGGCTTTGGAGATACCTCCAATTAATCGAGAAGTAGAAAGCAATGGTGGAGCTATTCTTTGATAAACATATTGCGAGAGCTCGGTGAATGGTTTGAATATACCTTCAAATGCGTTTACTTTTGAGTCGAAATTTTGAAATGATTTTTTTATTTGCGTGCTTGTTTCATCTAAATTTGACAAAGAGCTTTCGAATTTACTTTTTATCTCCTTTACATCGCTCGAGACATCCCTTAATGTAGTTTCGATCGTTTTGGATAGATTTTGCAACTCATTGAGCGTGGATTTTATTGCCCTGCTTAAAGATATTATGAAAAAAATGATTAAAACGACCAATATGCCAAAAGGAATTAGGACAAAAAGCACCACTGCTCTCATCAAGTCATTGATTTCCATAGACAAACCTTAATTAATTTTATTGTTTCAATTCGCTTTTAAAGGCTTCGACTCCTGCTTTTGTCGCTTCTTTAATTTGCTCTATTGTTCCCTCGACATTTTGAGAAATAGACTTGGCTTTTTCCTTCGCTTCTTCAATAATTTTCTCGGCATTATCAAGTATTTTCTTTGCTTGCTGCTTTGCAGATTCAATTATGTTCTGCGCCTTCTGCCTACCTTCGTTTACAGTTTCCCATACTTCTTGGTCGACTTTTTGCTGAACGTCGGTGAAATAATTCGAAGTCTTTTGGTAAAGCTCGCCCGTTATTTCTGCAATATCCTTACGCAGTTCCTTACCACTCTTTGGGGCAAACAACAAAGCAATAACTGCCCCGACTGCTCCTCCAATTATTGAACCAACCATCAAGCCCTTGAAATATTCTTTACCTTCGTTCGACATCTGACCTCCTTAATTTATAAAATTTAAAACACAATTTCTTTCCCTTGTGAAATTAGTAATAATTCTATCAGCTCTCGTACTGCTCCTTCTCCACCTTTGTTGCTACAAATATAGTCGACTTTATCTTTAACATATTTTACTGCATCGGAGGGACAGGCAGAAAATCCTACCTTTTCAATTGCACGAATATCATTGATATCATCCCCGATGTAGGCAACTTCTTCGAGTGTTATGTTGACTTCGTTGCAAAGTTCCTCCAAGTCTTTCAATTTATTTTTCGAACCCAAAATCACGTGGTCTATGCGCAGTTTCGATGCCCGTGCAGTTACGATTTGAGAAGTCTCCGTAGTTATGATGCAAGTTCCTATTCCATAATTGTGCAAAAGCTCTATACCCATACCATCGCGAATGCTAAAGGCTTTTAATTCTTCTCCATCCTTGGAGTAGTAGACCTTTCCATCGGTCAAAGTGCCGTCGACATCCATAACCAAAAGCTTTACTCTCTTAAGTTTATCATAAATCTGATTTTCCATTATTTTGTTTTTTTTATTTTGCAATTTAATAAAACTCTTTAGAGGCAGTTATGAAATTTTTATTTTATCTCTTCCTTCTCTTCTTGGAGATTTACGCCACTTTGCTATCCCAAGAACTTGTCCCGACTGAAACCAATGTTACAATTTATCAGAATAATTATGCCAGCATTCGGCAAAAGGTGATGTTCAATTTAAACACCTCGCCTGGTTCGCTAAGTTTTACAATCCCATCGTCTCAAGTTATTCCCTCCTCTCTTTCTTTTACTACTAAAGGTGATGTTTTGGAGCAAAGTTTTTCCCAGCCAACAGACCAAAATAACTTGTGGAAGGATAAAGCAATCGGGGCGAATGTGACTGTTTTTTCTCCGAATGCGCAAAGTTTCAAAGGCAAACTCGTGCATTTTTCCGACTTCGCTTTTATTCTCAACTCGAACGAACAGAAAACTATTTTTATAAAAGATCTCGAGGGATACACGATTGTTTTCGAGAATCATCCCTACCCAGAGCCCGAAAAGCCCAAAGTCGTTTGGTTACTTAAGCCAGAGAGAATAGGACAAAATTCTGGGGAACTCGTTTATCACACATTTGGCGTAAATTGGGTTGGAAGATATTTTATTTATCTCGACGAGGAGAAGGAAAGGCTTTCGCTTAATGCCTTTGCCTACATTACTAATAATTCTGGAATTAACTTTGAAAATGTAAACCTTAAGTTGGTCGAAGGCAAAATCAATGTCTTCTCTTCGCCTATTCAGTATGCAAATAGCGGTGGGGAGATGATGGCTGCAAGAACGGTAAATTTTAAATTTGAACAAGAGGAGCCTATCTTCGATTTCTTTGAGTACACTTATCCCTTGAAGGTAGATTTGAAAATTAATGAAACAAAATTACTTAATATTTTCAAAGCATTGGAAGTCCCATACAAGAAAACTTACAAGTATGATCTTAGTGTTTATCCAGTGTTAAAGCGAAAGGAAAAGCCCACGATAGAGATTTCTTTCATTAATAAGAAGGAAAATAATCTCGGCAGATTGCTGCCAAGAGGAATGGCAGACTTGTACATACAAAGTAAAAATGCAACTGAATTTATAGGGAGCTGCGAAATTCAGTCCATCTACGTTGGTGATATGGCATTGTTGAATGCTGGGAATGCTTCGGATTTGGTTGTCGAGGTGAAGAAAGCCGAGCATATTCAATATTCAACTACACTGACCGAAAGGCGATACACCGTCGTTTGCTACAACTTTAAAAACAAGGAAGCATCAATCGTAATTGATTACTACGACACCCAACCTCTTGCTTTGATTAATACAAATTTTAAGCCGCAAGTTGAAGAATCAAGCAGATTGGTATTCAACGTCCCAATCAAACCCAATTCTTCTGTCGAGTTGAGATTTGAAGTCCAAGCAGGGGAATAATCTATGTACTCCAAAAGAGTAATTTACTCTCACAGCGAAGCTGAAACCCTGTCCGCTGCTTTAGAGTTCAGTAAGGAACTTAAAGTTGGAGACGTAGTTGCATTCATTGGAGAGCTTGGTTCAGGGAAGACTCTTTTCATCAAGGGAATTTGCAATTTTTTTAAGGTCGAGGAAATCATTACCAGCCCGACATTTACAATTATGAACCAGTATACTGGGTACATTAACCATTCGGTATTGGATATAATTCATATCGATTTGTATCGTATTAAGAACTTAAATGAACTTATTGAAATTGGTTTCATCGAGGCTACGGCAACACCAAATTCAATAATTCTCATTGAATGGGCAGACAAAGCAAAGGAATTAATACCAAAACCTCATTATCTCGTTTTACTCGAGTCCTTGGCGGAAGACGAAAACCATAGGAGAATCACAATTGATAAAATTGAATGACACGTATCAGAGTTATTTGAATGCATTTTGCAATGTACCGAAACACGTATCCCCCAGGACGCTTTGCAGTTTTACCGAAACTCTTTTCTTGCTAAATTCCCTTGGTGCAATGAATTCACAACGAATGTAGTTTTCTGTCCATCCTTTCCAACTGCCTTTCGTCGGGAGGTATTCTTCGGGTACGACATCGAATATGTTGCCAAGCTGGGATTCGTAGAACACTCGCCTCTTGTAATCGGAGAGTTTACGAAGTATTCTTGTTCGGTCCTTTTTAACCTCGTGAGGGACTTTGTCTTCCATTCGACTTGCTTTTGTGCCGTTACGGTCCGAGTAGGTAAACACGTGTAGGTAGGATATTGGTAATCTTTCCAGGAAATTATACGTCTCTTCAAACAGTTCATCTGTTTCGCCAGGGAAACCAGTAATAACGTCGACACCAATGCAAGCATTCGGCATTTTCTCTTTTATTTTGTGTACAACATCCTCGTATTTTTTTGTATTGTAACGTCTTTGCATTAATTTAAGTACTGTGTCGGACCCACTTTGCAATGGAATATGAAAATGTGGGCAAAAAACTTTGGATTTACTTACTATTTCGATTATTTCATCTTTCAGCTTATTGGGTTCGATAGAGGAGATTCTATATCTTTGCTTTGGTTCAATTTCATTTATAAATCTTACCACATCGACGAAAGTTTTTCCAGTGTAGTCTCGGTATTCCCCAACATTAATACCACTTATTACTACTTCCTCGTAATCGGTGTCATTTAATTCTAATATTTTTTGTTTCAGAGCTTCAAAAGGAATGCTTCGGCTTTTGCCCCGTGCTACTGGAATGATACAATATGTACAACTATAATCGCAACCGTCTTGAATTTTCAATACAATTCGTGTTCGGCTATCGTTATCGGTACTGACTGCAAAATGATACGGCAGATTGCCATCTAAATCGGAGACAAATATTTTCGGCTTTTCACTTTTTTCAAATTTTTCAATTAAAATTGGGATGTCGAACTTGTATTTAGTTCCAAAGATAGCGTCTACACCGTCGATTTTAGCAATTTCCTCGGGATGAATCTGAGCATAACAACCAGTAACGGCAATGAAAGCATTTTGATTGATTTTCAATGCACGGCGAATGATTTTTCTGCAATCTGCATCTGCCATACTGGTGACTGTGCAGGTATTTATTATGAAAGTATCACATGGCTCGCCGAACTGCACAACCTCGGCACCAAGTTGCTCGAATTGCTTTTGTATTTGCGATAGCTCGGCAAAATTTACCTTACATCCTATATTGTATAATGATACTCTCATAATTATCAAATTTAGTTTAGACTAAATTGACGAAAATATTAATACAAAATTATTCAACCAACTCAAAAGCACACGATTCGAAACAACTTGCATTCTTTTTGTAATTTTGTAAACCTAAACCGAGGTTTAAATGAAGAAAATTTTTTGTTTTTTTTTCATTGCTCTTCTTTGCTTCTACCCAGCAGGTTCTCAAATTACTGGGTTGCCAAACTACCAGAAAGAATTGAATATTGGAGAAGAGCTGAAAAGCACGTTCCAACAGCAGCTACAGGCAGAAAAAGAAACATTTCCTGTAACGACTGTGGTAAATGATACTTTTTACATCGTTGGTCCAAATGATTTCTTTTCTATATTGATAAGCCCGACAAATATAAATCCCGAAATCACAAAAGTATCATCGGATGGACAGTTGATTCTCCCGCGATATGGCTTTTTAAAAGTAAGTGGCAAAACACTGCTTGATGTTAAAAAAGAAGTAGAGCTTTTAGTTAAGAGTTTCAATCCAAATGCAACGGTTTCTACATCCCTTTTTAAACCAAGAATTTGTTTGGTTAGAATCTTTGGAAACGTGAAGAAACCTGGTGTCTATTACTTACCTGCAAGCTACCGAGTATCGGACGCCATAGCAGTTGCAAATCAAGAGTATTCCACCCAGGATGCCCCAATTAAAAGGCTCGAAACTTCCCATTTCTTCTCCGATTTAGAAAGAAGGCGGCAATTTGAATTAATCGATAAAGGTTTGCCAAGCGATTTTTTTTACTCTACCAGAAATATTTTGATTTACAACCAAATGTATGGTTTTCGCAATGCTGACCTTGAACTATGTAAGTCACGGAGTTCATTTGAGTTCGACCACTATGTGCGAGAGGGTGATGAGATTTATGTTCCTTATTTGCCTGTAGATTATGAGTATGTAACAATCTCTGGGGCAGTTGTTCAACCAGGTAAATACTTCTTTAAAAAGGGCGATAGATTGTCGGACCTACTGAAGTTTTCCAAAGGATTTAAGCAATCTGCTGATTTCTCCAATGTATTACTGATAAATGGACAAGAGGCTAAAAAAGTTCATCTGGATTCTTCCTATCAGGTTGTAGAAGATTTAGAACTGGAACCGTATGCAATTGTAATCGTTGGAGAACAGCCTATCGCACAAAACAATAAATTTGGTGTAGTGGGAATTTTTGGTTGCGTTGAAAAACCAGGATTGTACCCCATCGAAGTTGGCAAGACCCGGCTGTTGGATTTATTATCAATATCTGGAGGGCTAAATTGCAAAATCTCGTATTCAAGTTCTTTTATCCTAAGGAGTTACCAAGGACGAAAATTCTGGGACGAGCCAACACTGGATCTGTTTTCAATCTTCAAGCAGAGCAATTTAACAATGGAAGACACGATGCGATTCAAAATGGACTTACTTACAAAGGGGCACTTTGTTTCTTGCAATTTATACGAGTTACTTGAAAAAAATAATCCCGAGCAAAATATTCTCCTCTCTGATGGCGACTTGGTCGTATTTCAAAGGGGCAGTGGAAACATTTATGTTTGGGGGCAAGTGAAGAACCCTGGCTTTGTTGCATACCAGGAGGGTAAAGATGTCAAATGGTTTATTCAACGAGCTGGCGGATACCTGCCTACAGCCAATAAATCGAGAGTTCGTATCATTCGTGGGCCACAGAAAGTTTGGTTGAAGCCGAACAAGATTGCTTTGCTCGATGGAGATGAGATTTATGTTCCAGGTACGCCCGATAATCCACCTGGAACTGAGTATCAGTATTACAGCCTTATTGCCACTGGTATCGCCACTTTAATAAGCTTAACTTATTTGATAATCAACTTAACGTCCCGATGAAATTAATTTTTCAAAAATTTTGCTTTTGGATATTCCTTTTCTTAACTTTCTTGCCTTGTAAAATGCTATCTCAGGTCGAAAATGTACCAGTTACAAATCCGGTCTATCATTTTTTAAAGCATTTGCAAGTTCGTGGCTTGCTCGAGGGAGTTAGCTTCTTCAAAGTTCCCTTTTCTCTGAGCCAGATTCGTGCCATTCTCCGGGAAGTTGAGCTCAAGCAAAACTATTTAAATCACCACGAAAGGAAATTGCTGAATAATTATCTCGTCGAGTTTGAAGTATCGAACAGAAACAATGCCGTTCTTATTACGAGCTCCACTGATTCAGTTCAAATTCTCTCGCTTCGATTATTCTCTGATGATGAAAAGTTTCTTTATCGTTATGCTGGAGAACGAAATTTTGTAAGTGTAAAACCTCTTGGTTCGATTCGTTCTGTTTTTAAGTTTGGAGAGGGAATTAACCAGCCGTACGCCAATTATGGTAATTTGGGTTTTCGTGTGTATGGAACTCTGGATTCTTGCTTGGGATACTACATTCAAGCAACCAATGGCAAGTTTTTCTCCGGGAATAAAACTTTTGGAATTCAAGAGGACAAAACCTTGGCAAACAGTGTTAAATTTACACTTCTGAATAGTGATTTCGATTTGGTGGAATCTCACGTTAGATACCAAAATAACTGGTTCTATGGCGGTATTGCCCGAGAAACTCGCTTGATTGGTTCGGGATTAACTCAAAGTATGGTTGTTTCGGATAATGCTCCGCCGATGGATGAGTTTTTCTTAGGTGTAACGTTGAGAAATTTCAAGTATAATTTTTCGCATTTTAGCCTGATTGCCAAACCTAAAACACCC
>JBKBVP010000084.1:0-6409 GCA_046289495.1 Candidatus Kapaibacteriota bacterium
TTTACTTAATAGGTATTGGTAAAGTTAAATAGGAGAAAGTTCATCCACAGAACTACTTGATATAGATTTAATTAATATTTGTCGATGTAAGAATAACTACTTAAAATCACACAAAATTAAAATACAAATTTTACGACACAAATAAGTAAAGAACAATTTTAAAAATCTTTGCAATATGTATAGTAAAGCTCATTAGAGTTTAAATCGAGGGCACAAAGATAACCAAGATTTTGCTTGAAAATGCTTCTTGCGTAGACGCATCCACCATCTAAAAAGATTTTCCACTGATTTAAAGAAATAATTATTTCATTCAACGGTGTTGGAGTATGACCAACAACGACCTTACGCATTTTTGTTTTATTTGGATCTGCCCTTCGGCTTCTTCCCCAGACCAAATATTGAGTGTTTTGAAAAGGATTCTCGGCATCAAAATCTAAGTCCCCGTGCACCAAGATATAATTCTCAAGTTCAACATAAAATGGCATTGATTCAAAGAAAAACACATAAACTTGCGGTATATCTTTCGGATGGCTAACCTTGAAGCTTTCCAATGTAGCTCGAGAACCGTTGTATTCCCAATTTATAAGGGCTGTAGGGTCTGAAAGTGAATTTAGTAGCATTTCTTCGTGGTTTCCTCTTATAGCAATAGCCCTATTCTTTTTCCACAAATCGATAACAAAATCGAGAGTTTGCTTGACTCTTGGACCTCTATCTATGAGGTCCCCAAGGAAATAAATAAAATCATTAGAACTTATTTTAACGACATCGAAAAGTAATGTCTTCATAGTTTCGAAACATCCGTGTACGTCGCCAACAACAATATTTCTTCTTTCCATAGTAATAAATTCGTTAGATAAAAAAACAAATTTATTTTTTTTCGTCAATAAAATTTATGCTTAGTTTCACAAAACTAAATTCAACTTATGAAAAATGAATTAACCAAAAACCTAACTAAAAGAAAAGAAAATTCAAAAGAAAAAGAAACGAAAGTTGAAAAAATATTATATCTTGGCAAAGAGCGCCAGGTCGAGCTTATCAGCAAATTCGATTTTCCTGGATATGACAAAGATACTATCATCAAGTGGTATAAATTGAACCAGCTTGGCCGGAGATTAGACGAAAAGGCTGCTTTGTATCTAAAGATGGCGAAAGGCTGGTCGTATCACGCTCCTTTTGGTGGTCACGATGGAATACAGCTTGCTCTTGGGCAAGTGTTTCGCCCAGGGAAAGATTTTCTTTTCCCATATTACCGAGATATGCTTACATGCCTTTCCGCTGGTCTCACACCTTATGAAATAATTCTTAATGGTTTGAGTAAAGAAGAGGATGTCGCTGGTGGTGGTCGTCATATGAGTAATCATTTTGCCAAACCCTCCATTAGAATCCAAAATGTTTCCTCTTGTACTGGAAATCATGCCCAGCACGCTGCTGGATTGGGTAGAGCAATCAAAAGATACAATGGCGACGAAATAGTATTTTGTTCGACAGGAGAGTCTGCTACTGCCGAAGGCTATTATTACGAAGCATTAAACAGCGCATCAAGCGAAAAATTGCCCGTTGTTTTTGTGATACAAAACAACAAGTATGGCATATCCGTACCATTGCACGAAGTTATGGCTAACATAAACGTTGCAGAGAATTTCTCGGGTCTGAAAAACCTGCTTATAGTTAGTTGTGATGGGCGCGACCCCTTCGATTCCCACCGAGCTCTGCTAAAAGCAATCGACTGGGTCAAAAGCGGCAAGGGTGCCGCTATTGTTCACGCCGATTGCGACAGAATAGGTTCACATTCCAACTCCGACAGGCACGAGATTTACCGAAGTGCAGAAGAACTGCAACAAGTAAACCGACGCGACCCGCTTCTTCAATTTCGTTATCATATTTTAAATCGGGAAATCGCAACTGAAGAAGAATTGCTTGAAATTGAAGAAGAAAATCAACGAATAATTTTCGAAGCAGCAGACAAAGCCGAACAATCTCCAAACGCTGATGGCTCCCAATGGAATAAATTCATAATCCCGGAACCATATGTATCCAAAGATGCAAATACAGAGGATTACCAACCCGATGCAAATGCCCCGCTAATTTCACTACGCGAAGCAATAAACCAAACATTAATTGAGGAATTTAAATTGAATCCTAACACTTTTCTTTGGGGTCAGGATATTGGAAAGGGAGGTGTATTCAACGTAGTGAAAGATATGCCGCAAATTTTTGGCAAAGAACGGGTGTTCAATGCACCAATCGCCGAGGATAACATTGTCGGAACTGCAAATGGTTTTTGTCGTTATTGCGACGACATACGCGTTGTTATCGAGGGAGCTGAGTTTGCCGACTATTTCTGGCCTGCTATGGAGCAACTTGTTGAATGTTCGCACGACTATTGGAGGACAAAGGGTCAGTTCACGCCCAACATTGTAATAAGACTTGCCAGCGGTGGTTATATACAAGGAGGCTTGTATCATTCTCAAAATATTGAGGGGGCGCTTGTAACCTTGCCCGGAATAAGAATTGTCTCGCCAGCATTTGCAGACGATGCTGTTGGCTTAATGCGCTGTGCAATTCGCTCCCGTGGTGTAACTATGTATTTAGAACCTAAATTCTTATATAACTTTAAAAATGCATTTGCACCAAAGCCACACCCCGAATTTGTTGTACCCTTCGGTAAAGCGAAAATACGACGGGAAGGCAAGGACGTAACTGTCGTCGCCTACGGAACAGCCGTACATCTATCCTTGTTTGCTGCAAAGGAATTAGAACGCGAAGGTGTCTCTGTTGAAGTAATCGACCTACGCTCGCTTATCCCATGGGATGAAGAATTGGTTTACAATTCCATCAAGAAGACAAACAGAGTTGTCATTGCTCACGAAGATAAAGTTACCGGTGGATTCGGTGGCGAGATTGCAGCAAGAATTGCTGAAAATGCATTTAGATACCTTGATGCACCAATCATTAGAGTAGGTTCCAAGGATGTCCCCGTTGGCTTTGCAAAAGAATACGAAAATGCAATTTTGCCAAACGCAAAGGATGTTGAAGAAGCTATACGAAAAGTTCTTAAATTCTAAGTTTCTGCTTTCGGCTTTTATTTAATTTGTAAAATTCCCTAAGTGCACTACCAGTATGAGAATCTTTGCATTGGGCAATTTTATGCGGTGTCCCAGTACAAACAATTCTACCGCCTTGTTCGCCACCCTCTGGTCCAAGGTCCACGACATAATTCGCAGAAGCAATTACATACAAGTTGTGTTCAATAATTATAACCGTATTACCATTTGCAACAAGCCTATCAAAACAAAGTAGTAGTTTGGATATATCATCAAGATGAAGTCCAGTAGTTGGCTCGTCGAAAAGTAGGACGACATTTTCCGTGTCGTGTTGGTCTAAGTAGGATGCTAACTTAATTCTTTGTGATTCCCCACCAGAGAGTGTCGTCGATGGCTGACCCAGTTTGATGTAACCCAAGCCAATATCGTGATAAATTTGAAGTTTTTGGACGATTTTAGGTTCTTCGTAAAAGAAGTCTATGGCTTCGTCGACTGTCATTTCCAAAACATCTACGATGGTTTTATTTTTGTATAGAAAGTTCAACACCTCCTTTTTGTAACGAGAACCCTTGCAAGCCTCACAAACGAGTTGAACATCTGGTAGGAACTGCATATCAATGGTTACAAAACCTTCGCCCTGGCATACCTCACACCTTCCGCCAGGAACATTAAAAGAGAAATATCCGGGCTTCAATCCTAATTGCTTTGCAAGCGGAGTTTCAGCATACAAATCCCTTATCAAGTCGAATACTTTAGAGAATGTAGCAAGGGTCGACCTGCTTGATTTGCCTATGGGATTTTGGTCGACAAGTTCAACACGAGAGAAATAACCGTCTACATCAACTTTTTCAAAAGCCGAGCTTGTTGCTTCGTTTTTGATTGTGATGTTGTGCAAACCTTTGTAAATCACATCGTAAAGTAGGGTACTTTTGCCAGAACCCGATACACCTGAAATAACCGTTTTCAAACCCAACGGGATTTCGAGATAATCGATTTTCAAATTGTGCTGGCGAGCTTTGAATATCCTTATCGTACCGAGAGGGGTGTCTGGTTCTCTAATTTCAACTATAACTTTCTTTTTCCCAGAGAGGTAAAGACCAGTAATTGAATCGTTGGATTTAAGAAGTTCTTCGAATGTACCTTGAAAGACTAAATTGCCACCTTTTTCGCCAGCGTTCGGTCCGAGGTCGATTATCAAATCGGCTTGGCGAATGATGTCGGGATCGTGTTCAACCACAATCACAGTATTACCAGCGTCTCGGAGTTTAAAAAGTACTTTCATTAGACGCTCTGTATCACGGGGATGCAATCCAATGCTGGGTTCATCGAGGACGAAGAGAGTTTCTACAAGGGAAGAGCCAAGAGCATTTGCGAGCGAAATTCTTTGCATCTCTCCGCCAGAAAGAGTATGAGCCAGGCGCTCCAAAGTCAAGTAATGCAAGCCAATGTCGATCAACAATTTTAAGCGCCATTTTATGTGCTCGACAACTTGACCTACTACTTTGAATTCGTAATCTGATAGTTGTATTCCCTCGAAAAAACTTAATAGTTTATCGAGAGGATATTTGATAAGCTCTGGAATATTTTTACCGGCAACGAATACCTGGCGAGCACTGGTGCGAATTCTCGAACCACCGCACGCACGGCATGTTGTAAAACCTCGATAGCGAGCAAGCATCATTCGATTCTGAACTTTGTAGCTTTTTTCTTGTAAGTATCGAAAATACTCATTCAATCCCCAAAAATGTTCATTGCCATTCCAAAGGAAATCCATCTCCTCGGGGGTGAAATCTCTTATAGGTTTGTCAATTGAGATACCGCTTTTAACTGCAGCATCGAGAATTTCGTTCATGATATTCGTGAAGGAATTTGTCCGAAATGGATGCAAGGCACCTTGGCGCAGACTTTTGCTTTTGTCGGGAATTACCAAGTCCTCGTTTATATCCATTATCCTACCGAAACCTTGGCACACTGGGCAAGCCCCATAGGGATTGTTGAACGAAAACAAGCGTGGCTCGGGCTCCTTATAAATGATTTCGCAATCAGCACATTCGTAGTTACTACTAAATTTCTTCACGATTCTCACATCTGGGAAGATAAGCCACACTCTGCCGATTCCAAAGCTGAATGAAATTTCCAGAGAATCTATAATCCGAGATTTAGTTTCTTCGTCGTTTTTGAATACGATTCTATCGGCAACGACAGTAAAGTTTTTGTAATGAAAAACATCTTCCAGATTGACATCTTCGAGGGGCTTAGTCTCCCAGTCTATCAAATTGAACACGCGGGTAAAACCTTGCTCAACTATTCGTTTTTTAAATTCAGTGATTTTCTTGAAATTTTCGCTCGTTGGAAATGATATCAAAAACTTTGTACCTTCTTTTAAATTTTGTTGCAAGTACTGATAAACGCTCTGCGGATTGTCTCTTCGAACCTCTTGTTTGCATTTTTTGCAAATTGTTTTACCTATTCTACCATAAATCAATCGCAAGTAGTCGTAAATTTCTGTCAAAGTTCCGACTGTGGAGCGGGGGTTTTTGGCTTGGGTTCTTTGTTGAATGGCGATTGCTGGCGGAATACCAGAAATACTTTCAACGTCGGGGCGAGGCATACGTTCTAAAAATTGTCTCGTATAGGCAGACATAGATTCAACGAAACGCCTTTGACCCTCTGCATAAATCGTATCAAATGCAAGAGATGATTTGCCCGAGCCGCTTACACCCGTTATAACAATTAGTTTCTTATGCGGGATTTGCAAGCTAATGCCTTTTAAATTATGTGTCGATGCTTTTTTTATTTCAATGTAGCGTTTCATATCAAAACTTCTACATCTTTGCCCTTTTTGTTAAAAATTGCCTTAATGCTTTGTCGAAAGGCTCATCAGTACGAATGACATTAAAATCTATGTTTCGCTCGAAACACTCCTTTTTTATTTGATTCACGAATTCTTGAACATAATGACGATATATTTTACGAAATTGAATTGGTTGTGTTTGCAAGGTTTCCCCAGTTTCAATGTCTCTGAACAAGACGGATCCCGAAAACAAGAATTCAACTTCTTGTGGGTCTAAAATTTGAAATACAATCACTTCGTGTTTTTTATGGCGAAAATGCTTTAAAGCATTTAAGACGGAATCCGGGTCGTCGAAAAAATCACTGAAAATTATTACCAAGCCGCGTCGAGTGATTTTTTCCGCAAGTTGATTCAATGCCTTTGCAGTACCGGTCTTATCAGAGGGATATGTTTGGTCTATGGTTTTTAAAATTTCTGCAATGTAAGAGGTTTTCGACCTCGGTGGTAAATAGGTTTGAAGTTTTTCGTCGTAAAGAGCAAGACCGACGGCATCTCTCTGTTTCATTAAAAG
>JBKBVP010000085.1:0-6315 GCA_046289495.1 Candidatus Kapaibacteriota bacterium
TGATGTGCGTAAGGAAGGAAGTGGGTTTGACTTAGCTATTGCTCTTGGAATTCTCACTGCAATAGGAATGATTTCAAACGATGCAACGGAAGGAATTCTTTTCCTTGGCGAGCTATCACTCGAGGGCATTATCCGCCCTATACACGGTGCTCTTCCTATAGCATACGAAGCAAAACGTTTGGGTTTTCGAGCTGTAGCGGTACCAGAGAGCAATGCCAACGAAGCAGCATTGGTAGATGGCATTGATGTTATACCCTTGCGCTCACTTACTCAGACAATTAATTATTTGAATGGCAACCAAATTATCGAACCAAGGAAAGTTGATAAACAAAAAATATTCGAGGAGAATCAATTTAATTACAATCTGGATTTTGCCGACGTCAAAGGTCAGCAAAATGTAAAGCGTGCAATTGAAGTCGCTGCTGCTGGTGGACACAACATACTTATGATAGGACCGCCTGGCTCTGGCAAAACAATGCTTGCAAAAAGAATTCCCTCCATATTGCCACCATTGACAATCGAAGAAGCGCTGGAGACTACAAAAATCCATTCTGTTGCAGGTTTATTGCAAAGCAATGAATCCCTCGTTACAATTCGCCCATTCCGAGCTCCACACCACACAATCAGCGATGCTGCCCTGGTTGGAGGTGGAATAAATAAAATCAAGCCCGGAGAAATTTCTCTTGCGCATCACGGTGTTCTCTTCCTCGACGAACTACCCGAATTCGCCAGGAACGTCCTTGAAGTTCTTCGCCAGCCACTCGAAGACAAAAAAATTTGCATCTCGCGAACCAAAACCACCATAGAATACCCGGCAAACTTTATGCTTGTATGCTCGATGAATCCTTGTCCCTGCGGAAATTATGGGAATCCAAACCAAGAGTGCACTTGCACACCAACCCAAATACAGAAATATCAGTCGAAAATCTCCGGTCCACTTCTCGATAGAATTGATATCCACATCGAGGTGCCAGCTGTCAAATATCAAGAACTAACTGACAAATCTACTGGGGAAAGCTCAAAAGATATCCGAGCAAGAGTTATTCGTGCTCGGGAAATTCAAGCATTAAGGTTCAAGGGAAAAAAGAACATATATAAAAACGCAGATATGAACTCTAAGGATATTCGCAAGTATTGTATTCTCGATGACAAATCACATGAAATTCTAAAAGTAGCAATGAGTAAGCTTGGGCTTTCAGCTCGTGCTTACGACAAAATACTGAAAGTAGGCCGTACAATAGCCGACTTGGACAACTCCGAGATTATCAAACCACATCACATTAGCGAAGCAATTCAGTACCGTAGCCTCGACCGTAGTTTCTGGCGTAGTGGTTTGTAGGATTTGTTCTGTTATCTTTGCTAGTCACCTTTAAAATTAGGCTTTCGCTTTTCCAAAAAAGCTTTTGTGCCTTCTTTGAAGTCGTATGTACCACACAATTTTCCAAACATTCTGCTCTCATATTCCAATCCCTCGATAAGGGGCATAAAATCCGAAGCTAAAACGCAATCGAGAGCAGTAGAAATAGCAAGTGTTCCTTTCGAGAGCATATTTTGAACAAATTCTATCGTTTTTGGAATCAATTCATTCTGGGGATACACTTTGTTGACAAGTCCAATTTTTTCAGCCTCGTAAGCATCAATCATATTGCCACTCAAAATTAGTTCGAGTGCTTTAGCGCGCCCGACCAAGCGAGGCAATCTTTGTGTAGCACCATAACCGGGAATAATGCCTAAATTAACTTCAGGTTGTCCAAATTTAGCATTCTCCGAAGCAAACCTTATGTGGCAAGACATTGCTAATTCGCAACCGCCACCGAGAGCAAAACCATTGACAGCGGCTACAACAGGTTTCCTTAGATTTTCAAGCCTCAACATTACTTTCGAACCATATTGTGAGAAATGCACTCCAGTAATGTCGTCGGATTCGTGCAACTCCTTAATGTCGGCACCAGCAGCGAATGCCTTTTCCCCAGCGCCAGTCAAAATCACAGCTTCGATTTCCCGGTCGAGTTCGATTAATTTAATTGCTTCGTTCAATTCTGTAAATAATTCAAAGTTCAATGCATTGAGCTTATCAGGTCGGTTCAACGTTACTATTGAATAGTTTAATTCCTTTTGAAACAAAATTGTTTTGAATTCCATAGCGAAACAACATTAATATATAAAAAAACAAAATACAAAAAAAAGTGCTACTTTAAAAAAAAATAATTAATTTTGTTTTTTTGTGAGGTTATGGGAAAAAGTATCAGTTTTAAAATCAACAGTTTAGTCATTTCTATCTTATCATTTTTAGTTTTAGGTAATTTGATTTTACTTTATTTTAGAACACAAAGCATAATTCATTTTTCTAATGAAGAACTTCAAAAAAATGCAAAGAAGCAGGTAACAGAAATGGCACTAAGTGTTTACAATCTTGCAGAAACATCCGACGATTTATCGAAAAAAATGCTAAAGACAGGATTAAACGTTACCAAAACCATCATAAACCGATTTGGTAGCATATCAATACAAGCCACACAGCGCTGGACAGCAGTCAACCAATTCACAATGAAATCTATTGAAGTCGATGTACCTTTATTGATCTTCGGTGGCGTAACTATACCAAAAGTTACCAGTTTCGATACCAGAGTACCTATTGTTGATGAAGTCACAAATTTAACTGGTGCAACATCTACAATCTTTGTAAAGATGAACCAGAATGGTGATATGTTACGAATAGCAACAACGGTAAAAAAGAAAACTGGCGAAAGAGGAGTTGGGACATACATTCCAGCAAAGAATCCAGATGGCACAGACAATCCAGTCGTTTCTACTATATTACAAGACAAAGATTACTATGGTCGAGCTTTTGTTGTAGACCAATGGTATGTTACCGCATATACACCGTTGAAACTTGCAAATGGACAAATCGTTGGAATGGTCTATGTAGGTATACCACAGAAAACCGTCGAGGAAAGATTAAGAAAAGTAATCTACTCGATTAAAATAGGTGAAACTGGCTACGTGTATGTTTTAGGCGGAAGTGGCAAAGAAAAGGGGAGTTATATAATTTCGAAAGAAGGCAAACGAGATGGAGAAAATATTTGGGAATCAAAAGATGCCAATGGAAAATTGTTCATCCAAGAAATCATCAATGAAACTACGGCAAAACCAGGCGAAGCGATGTTCTTTCGATATGATTGGAAGAATCCCGAAGACCCAGCACCACGAACAAAGCTTGTTGCTGCAATTTACCACAAAGATTGGGACTGGGTAATTGGTGCTGGCACGTATGAGGACGAGATTTATATGGTTCGAGATAAAATAGCTGATGAAGTTTACTCGCTCATTTACTTCATGATTATCGTTGCTGCTGTCAGTTACTTAGTTACAATTTTTGTCTCCATTCAAGTCTCGAGGAAAATCTCTCAACCAGTGATACGCTCTGCAAAACTTGCAGAATTAATTAGTCGCGGAGACTTTGCTAATGCGACAAAAATTCTAAACGAATAAGTTCATAACTCATTAGTTTGTGAATAATTCACCCAATTACTAATCCCTTTTAGTAAGTGGTTTAAAATTAATTCATCATTTTGTTTATTTTGAAAAAATTAACTAATTTTGTAGTCCTTTTTAAATTTTAAAAATTAAATGTTTGAGAGTTTACAAGAAAAACTTGAATTAGCGCTTAAGAGGCTTAAGGGACAAGCTGTTATAACAGAAAATAACATTGAAGAGGCTGTGCGCGAAATACGCCGTGCTTTGATTGAAGCAGATGTGAATTTCAATGTCGCCAAAAAATTTGTCGAAGATGTAAAGAATAAATCACTCGGCACGGAAGTAAAAGGTAAACTACTTCCCGAGCAAGTTATTGTAAAAATTGTCTACGATGAACTCGTCGAAGTACTTGGTAAAAAGCTTTCAGATATTGTTTTCTCTACAACACCCCCGACCAAGATTTTAGTTGCAGGTCTACAAGGCTCTGGAAAAACAACTTTTGTTGCGAAATTAGGCAAATTGCTCAAGAAGAGAGGACGCCAACCTTTGTTGGTAGCCTGCGATACGCACCGACCTGCAGCAATAGAGCAGTTGAAGCAGCTTGGAAATCAAGCCAACCTTCCCGTTTATGCAATTGATGGCGAGCCCAATCCAGTGAAGATAGCCGAGGGCGCGCTTACATACGCAAGGAAATTCTCTCGCGACGTTCTTATTTTTGATACCGCAGGGCGCACAACCATAGACCAGGAGATGATGAACGAAGTGGAGCAGTTAGCCCAATTTTTGAACCCGACTGAAACCTTGTTTGTGTGCGATGCAATGATTGGACAAGATGCTGTAACGACGGCAAAAGCATTCGACGAAAGACTTGCACTTAGTGGAATTGTATTGACCAAGCTCGATGGAGATACACGAGGCGGCGCTGCATTGTCTGTTTTATCTGTTACAGGTAAACCAATAAAATTTATCAGTATTGGCGAGAAACTTGATGCAATCGAACCATTCCATCCCGAAAGAATAGCCTCTCGAATTCTTGGGATGGGGGATATTGTAACGCTTGTAGAAAAAGCAGAGCAGGAGTTCGACGAGCAGAAGGCAAAAAAGTTAGAAGAGAAATTACGCCGAAATCAATTTACTTTCGAAGATTTTTTAGACCAGCTTAGAATGATAAAAAAGATGGGTTCTCTTCGTGATTTACTTGGCTTTCTACCTGGTATGGATAAAGTCCTTCGCAACGTAAACATAGATGAAAGGCAATTTTCGCGGGTTGAGGCTATTATCCTATCTATGACTAAAGAAGAAAGAGCAAATCCAAAAATTTTAAATGGCTCACGCCGTCGGCGTATTGCAATGGGAAGCGGAACATCCATTCAAGATGTAAATCGCTTGATTAAACAATTCGAAGATATGACAAAACTGATGAAAACAATTTCGCGTGGTGGTAGACATAATCTATTAAAAAATTTCAACTTGCCACCTGGTTTTGGAATGTGATTTTTGTTAATATATGGTTAGGTTTTTATGGTAAAAATCAGATTGAGAAGGAAAGGAAAAAAGCACTATCCAGTCTACGACATAGTAGTTGTTGATGCTCGCGTTAAAAGAGACGGAAAATTTATCGAACGATTAGGATTCTTTAATCCGAACACACAGCCCTCTACAATTCAAGTTGATAGCGACCGAGCTATACATTGGTTGAATCAAGGTGCACAACCTACCGATGTTGTACGCAACTTATTCTCCTACGAGGGTGTGCTACTTAAACGTCATTTACAATTTAAAAACAAACCCGCTGAAGAAATTGAGGAAATACTGCGAAAGCACAAAGAAATTGTCCTCGCTCGATATTGGAGACGCAAGGAGCTTAGAAAAAAACGCGAAGAAAACAAGAGAAAAGCCGAAGCCAAAGAACAACAAGAAGCACAAACAGCTTAATTCCTTAACCCAAACAATATTGATTGTAAGAGGAGGTGTTTCCCTCCTCTTTACTTTTTTTAAACGAACTATTCCGATGAATTTTCTTTATTAACAACTTTATAATTTTGTATTCTATGAGCATAATCAAAAGATATATATTAAAATTTCACTTAGGACCCTTTGTATTTGGTACGCTCCTTGTAATGTTTCTCTTCTTATTTCAGCTATTGATGAGAGACCTAGATAAGCTCGTCGGCAAAGGATTAAGCATCTGGATTGTAGTACAATTACTCACTTTGAATTTAGCTTGGATGCTTGTACTTGCAATACCGATGGGTGTTCTTTTCTCGACTTTAATGACATTTGGAAACTTATCCTCGACATTTGAGATAACTGCTATGAAAACCGGAGGAGCAAGTTTCTTCCATTTGATTTCCCCGGTTGTGTTTTTTTCAATTATTTTGTCTATATTTTTAGTATGGTTCAACGACAAAGTCCTGCCAGAAGCCAATCATCAGTCCAAAATACTTTTTTACGACATTAACCGCAAAAAACCAACTTTTTCGCTGGAGTCTGGCCAATTTTCAACGCAGATAGAAAACTACACAATCCTTGCACGAAAAGTTGATTCCGCTTCAAGTGGCTTGGCAGGGGTAACCGTCTACGACCTATCCAATTCAAGACAAACGAACACAATCTCTGCCGACTCGGGATTTGCCGTGTTTGTACCGCAGATTGAAAAGCTCCGATTTCATTTATTCAATGGCGAGGTTATTCAAGTAGTTCCATACGAAGCAAAGATGTATAAGAGAATACATTTCAGAGAGTTAATTCTAATGCTCGAAGGGAAGGGATTTAAATTGGAACGCACCCCGGAGGGATTAATCTCGCGTGGCGACCGAGAAATGCGCATCAAAGATA
>JBKBVP010000086.1:0-6287 GCA_046289495.1 Candidatus Kapaibacteriota bacterium
TTTTGCCCCAATCGGAGCTGCGAAGAATAACTCCTCCATCACCGTAAACCAGAAGAGTGCTTTCATTAAAACACGACCCATAAAAATTGGCTGATAACCGTTTTAAATCAAATTGTTCAAAAAACTCGTATGAAAATAAATTCATAATCTCAAACATAAATAGAATGCTAATGAGTAAACATTTTTTCATAGTTCACCTCCTGCATTCTTTTATACTTAATGGGAGGGCAACCCTTCTCACCCTCCCAATATGTTTATGGACAACATGGTAGTGCATAGCATTCTGTTTCCCAAGGCTCTGTTTCGGTTTTACCTGGTGGTGGAATAATCGGAATTTCAAATGAACAATTATCATTTCCTATCATATTACACCCCTCTGCTAATATTCGTAATCTCATCGTTTGAAAATCCCGACAAACTTGATACCATTTATCACATTCCGCAGTAGTATTAGGACACCGAACACTTGCTAAAATCCATTCGTTCCAACGATAACTCCAAAAATTAACTTCCTTCCAGCACTTGGCTAATCTTATTGAAACACGAACTGGAACCATACCAGGGTCGTCGCATGGGGGAATATCCGATAAACACCCAGGTTCCCTCGTAAATACATCCTTCCGTAGCGAGTCTATTAGTTGCTTCAAAAAAAGGTTGCGTCTAATTGTATCCGAGAAGACACAGTTCCGGAAAGAACAATTTGGCCAGTTGTATTCAGTAACAGTTGCAGTATAACCGGGTCCACTTGCATCGAAGCAACAACAGTACTTCACATACACTATGTCATCCGGTCCTAAATGATGATTGCATCCAGGTATATCAGGCCGGTATGTAAACTCGTATTCAGCACAGTTATCTGGGCATTCAAACAGTTGCGATTTTGTCTCTAACACAGAGAACAACACAAATATTAAAATTGAAATTTCCAATATAAAAATTTTTTTCATAATTACCTCCTTAGTTATTTAATTTTCTTTACAAATCATTAAACAATAACTATACTCTCAAAGACATGAGTTTACATCGGTGGTCCACGACAACTCGTACAAAACTTCTTTATCGGATGAAATAAATCTATGATTTTGGGAAATTCTATCGGGTATACAATGCCATCGGAAATTACAATAATTACATAAGAGCATTCGTATATGAATGAATGAATGAATCAGTGCGTCTTATGGTTTGGGACAATATTTTGAAAAAACAAAACATTATTTTGGAAAATATTTAAATAACAAAATAATAAAAAAATTAAAAATACAAAAGAAAGCGGAACCTTTCCGAGAGAACGGAAGTGGTAAGAATTTATTCCTTCCTTTGTCATCCTTAGGAACGAAACAACAAAGAATTTTTTGCATCTTGCTTGTTCTTGTCTAAACTATCTATAAATTATTATTGGAAAAGAAAAAGATTCCTCCATTTTAGCATAGCGAACGAAATAAATTCCGTTTGGCAAACCGCTTACATCCAAAGTCGCTTCGAAAAGAAATGGAGACAATTTATCGACGCTGGTTTTTATTGCATTAGTTAGCGTATTGCCCGATAAATCATATATTTTAAAATATTCCTTTTCGATTTCCCTAAATCCTTCGATGTACACTTTCGCCTTAACAAAACTGCTCGCCGGTTGGGGAAAAGGTGGAAGGGTTTGAACAAAAAGTTTATTAAGTGCGAAGTTGTCTTTTTCAACATTAGTTATAATAGAATCTTTAACAATTGCCTTGATTAAATAATCTTTATTCGATGTTTTCAAAGAAAAACAAAAAACAGAATCACTCAAAAGATACAAATCAGAAAAGCGAATATTATAACCAAAATAATTGAGGAGTGGGTCAAAGATACTTAGCCTTTCCCACCTTGGAAAGCTTGGACTGGAAAGGTCACAAGAATAAATAATAGAGTCTAAGGGGTCGGAGTAAATGATATTATCTTGTAATAGTAAAAATCTAAGAGGATATCTATCGGAATTTTTAGGGAAATTTCTTTGAAGAAGTAAAATAGTTTTATTTAAAAACACATCTATTAGATACATTTTAATTTCTGTTTCTGCTGTGTACCCTCTCATAGAAAGAACTATCGGTCCTTTAGTTGTAACAGAAATAAGTTTGGGATATTCATTAACCTCGGTATCGAAAAGTTTTACCCAATTGACACCGTCATTAGAATAACTTATCCAAGAACTTATGTCTTTTCTAAAATAATAAGAGGTGTCTGAATAAATTCCTTTCCAAAAGTATCCATAAAGTTTATCATCAGAAAGTAAAAAAATCTTGCTAATTATCGTATCAAAATATAACAAAGCAGAAATTGCAGAATTTTCGGAAAAATTAGAATCCAAAAAAATATTCACACTAGTAAGTGGCTTACCCGGATTAAATAGATTATTAACATTGAACTTTTTTAAAACAAATTTATCTTGATATTTTATTATATCGATAAATTCTTTGTAAACTGAGTTTAAAGGTTTTAGGTACTTATTTGAACCACTTCGATAGTTTTCCCCGAAATCACTCGAATAAAGTATTTCGAAATTTTTCATAGTTTCGGGATAATAAAACCTTAAAGTATTAACAGCAAATCCTTTTCCAGAAGAATCAAAAAAAAGAAATGTGGGATAGTCGATAGCGGCCAAACTTCTAACAAATATCGAATCGGCTTTTTGTGGTAACCAGGTTACACCATAATCTTTAGACCGGAAGATAGACCTTTGTTTTGTTCCCCAAATGTAATTGTTCATCACCGCGAAATTGTAAAGTGGCCAGTCTAAAAATGAAACTAATTCCCAGGTTACGCCTTTGTCACCAGAAATTAAAATAGTCTTATTGTTGGAAACTACTATAATAACATTATCGTTAACAAATTTAAAATTTAATTTCCCTGCCCGTAAGAATATATTAAACATTGAACTATCAATAAATCTATTCAAATTGTCATTATTAACCTTGACAAATTCTCTTGTCATCTTATCATATTTATAAAACCCAACCCAGTTAGAAATCATTTTGTTATACACCAATGTTATCAAGACATTTAGCATATAAATTTCTCCATCTTTGACGGT
Source organism: Candidatus Kapaibacteriota bacterium (assembly GCA_046289495.1). GTDB lineage: Bacteria > Bacteroidota > Ignavibacteria > Kapaibacteriales > UBA2268 > Naka2016. Next base: position 3,062 of record JBKBVP010000086.1, read on the forward strand.
ATAATTACTCGATGGAGTATTAGCGATAAATTCCGGTGGTGAAAAAGGCTCGTACAATGAATACAATGAATTATTAACCAGGAAAAAAATTTTTCCGCCATCAACATTGAAGTTATGGATATTGTTTCCGGTTGAACTTAAATCGAAAAGATTTGCCATTGCTCTTTTCTCTGTGTCATAAATGTATAACTTCCCTACATTTGTTCCTATGATTAAATATCCTTTTACAGGAACAAATTCTGTTATTTCATTTTCTAACTCAATTGAATCGAAAGGATAATAATTGTGCGTTAGAATAAATATTTCTTTTCGCTCGCTGGAAAGAAGGTAAATAAACGATGAATCTATAGAAACATCAACAGTTTTATTATTAATAGGTAGTTGTATTTCCTCCCATCTTTTTCCATTATCCGATTTTATAATAACAGTCGAATCCAACAATCCCCAAAATTTATCATCAAATGCAATAATTTTATTAATGTAATTAGAGAGACTTTTTATTGTCTTCTGCTCCCAATTTTTTCCCCAATCATTGGAAATTAATATATTTCCATATTCTCCATAAAGAATAATAACTTCTGAGTTATTGCAAATTCCAAATAAGTCGATATTTAAAATTTGATAATCAACTTTTGAACATAAACACCGAAGATTGGGAGAAAAGATAAGGTAAAAATACAAAAACATAGTCAAAGATATAAATAGATTCCTCATACTTCACAATATGTTTTTAAAGTACAATTTAATAAAAAGTTTTTTATCGTAGTGGAGAAGCAATAAAATCCCCCTCTTTCTTTACTCACAATTAGTATCATCATACATACATTCTGTTTCGTCGGGTAAGCATTCACCGAAGCGCGGGAACATTGTTCCGGGTGGAAACACTTGGTCACGTGGTAAACACCCAGCGGCCCCAAAATGTGTAACATTTATTAATTCTTTTCTTAGTTCTGCTCTTCCAGTATTTGGGTTAATATACACACAAACACGATAATTATATTCACAGTATCCACTTCCTTCGCAGTCATAATTAATTGAAACGGGGCCAATACAATTAACAGGTTCATACTTATAATAATAACAATCAAAAACTTTATAACTCATATCAATTGTATAGCTTGGTGGATTAGCGTCGCATACCCTTAGACTGCAATAGTAATTCTCTAAAAGATGATAAAGCAATTTAGAAAATGCCTCTGCTACAATAGCATCGTAAATAAAGTTAGGCCTTGGGAGTGTATATATACCTCTTCCGCAGTGGCATCTATAAGGATCGGTAAAATCACCATTATAGTCCAACATTTCGATTCTTTTAAGGAAAATAGTCAACCGTGGTGCTGTAACATCGCAGCGAACGCAATAATATGCTTTATAGCGGCAAGGGCCAGTATAAGGATGAATACAAGTCTCATTCAGGTCGTATGGTAATTCCATAACGAACTCAACTGTTTTTAATTGATACCCATCAGGGCAAGTAACTTGTGCTTTTGCATCATTATTAGTTGCAAAGCCAAGCAAAATTAGAAACATTAAAAGAAAAACATATTTTCTCATTTTTAGATTTCATATTTGTTATACAAAATCATTTAAAAGTGTAGAAAATAAAATACAATATCCGAAAAACAAACACTTGGACTGTTAGGCGGTGCTCGGCATCTCGAACAAAATCGTTTCCTCTGATGAAATGAATTTATGTATCTCGGAAATTCTATTCGATATACAATGCCATCGGGAATTACAATAATTACATAAGAGCATTCGTATGTGAATGAATGAATGAATGAATGAATGAATAAATGAATCAGTGTTTCTTAGTGCTTCGAACAGTGTTTTCGCACCCAATCCACACATTTTTAACTAATCCAAAAAATCAAATAGCAAAATAATAAAATTTTTTAAAATGTCAAGAGGTAAAAAAATTTTTTTCGATTTTTAGGTAACTGGCATACTATTGCGGCGAATACCGTTGCAGAAGAGAGGCTGAAGCTGCAAGCAAGGGGTATTAGCCCATCGCCCAGCCCCATGAAACAAGCGTGCGTCGTTCCGAGCGAAGCGAAGAATCCATTTCACCGCGCCCTCATTTGGACTCATCGCACGGTTCTGTGGAACGGGGATCCGAATGACAGCAGTAGGTGACCAAGGGGGCAGTAGCCTCTCGCCCAGCTCCTTGAATCAAGCGTGCGTCGTTATGAGCGAAGCATAGAATTCATTTCACCGCGCCCTCTTTTGGATTCTTCGTCCCGTTAAGTTCAAGATATTGAACTAGATAGAACACCAAAGTTAAAATAATACAAGAGCAAATCTAATTGCCAAAAAATTACCTTACTACAACCCTAGCCGTGATGTTATAAACTCCATTATTAATTAGTTTTTAATAAACGCCCGGGGGAACTCCATTTATCTTCCATTTTAACTCGCCTGAATAGCTATTCTTTTGGCTTATTTCAAAATCCAACTTTGTTGAAACCACTTCACCAAGTGCGTTGTAAACCTTTATCTCACTGTGTTCAATGTCGAGTCTTTGGTCCCAATATAAATTGAATTTAACGGTTTCTTTTGCTGGATTCGGAATTGGTTGTGAAATGTATATTGGATTGATAGGTTCCATATTTATCATATCTTCTACATTTGAAACTTTTTTTACTTTGGCAAAATAAAGCTGACCTGTGCTGGTGTACTTATCAAAGACTGTAAAAATTAGTACCGAATCGCCAATAACTTGATTAACACTGGCAACCGAGAACCTCTGGAACCTCACCGTATCCCAAACTATGTTATCTGTATTAATGTCATCCGTGAAAAACATATTAGAAACTATCGATAATTGGTTGTTTTGGAAAGCAAGGTAAGCGGTAGTAAAGAAATACCTATTTTGGATTTTTACGAAATATGGCAAACTTAAACCTTGGGTTTCAATTATTTTCTTAGCTCTTTTATTAATTAAATCAATTTTATAACAATACTGAATGGAGATTGTATCTTTTCCGATTATCCGCGGTTTTGTCCAAGTTGCAAAGATGGAATTTTCACTTTCTATTAGAATTGCATTATCACATTTGATTAGCGAAGGTAAGTCAATTTTAAATGTAAAGTGTTTAACCCAATTATTTCCATTGTCCTCTGTATAATAGACCGAATATATATCGTTTGGTTCGGAAGTATCCTTGGCGAGAGTGTATATTCTATTATTATATTTTGCAGCAAAGAACATTTGTGTCCCACGAAT
>JBKBVP010000087.1:0-6227 GCA_046289495.1 Candidatus Kapaibacteriota bacterium
CCAAGCAAAAAGGTGAAAATCAGAGTTAGTATCGATAGTTCTTTAAAAGCTGGCATATTGCAAGACACTATTTTTATAAAGTCAAACGGGCAAAATGTGATAGACTCTATTAAAACTGTTGTGATAAAGGCAAATATAAAACTACCCAACTACGTACCTACCACGAGAGACACAACTGTTATTGATTGCATTACATTTGAAAATGTAAAAATTGATGAAATTAATATAAAAATTAAAGATCTAAACAATAGTTTGATTCCTACAAAAATATATAGTAGAGGGATTTCGAATGGTGTATTGTATTTAGATATGGATACAATTCTTATTTCCAAACCAGAACAAGTTGTAAAGGTAAAAATACTTCCTGGGTTTGAAGATTTATACGAAGAGTTCGTTTTTAAAAAGGATTGCTTTGAATTCGACACAATCAAAATAAGAGTAAAGTTTAATTCTAGATTTTACGTTAGAAGTTTGAGGAAAAAAACCGATTTTGGGAAATACGAGGAAGATACATTGACGTTTATGATTTCTGCACCAGATTTACAAAAAAATAGTGTAGAAAGAAAAACATCTTTCAATTCTTCACAAACAATATTTAATACAACTGTTAAAGTGTATTACTTGCTTGATACTTTGAACTATTGTAATGCATTTGACTTAATATTTCCTAAAGAGATTGTGGATAAATATCTTGATACAATTGAGGCTAAAAATGAAATAATACTTAAACAAAATTTCTATCAATACGACTCCACAAATGTTAAAAACTCTAGAGGGAATTTTGGTTTTAGCGATACTATTGTAAAAATCCGGGAGTTTTTGGGTATCGATACTTTGTACCTCATTTCAACATTTTACTCCAAACGTTATACAATAATTTCCAGTGCTTATGAATCTGAAATTGATGCTAAATCTTTAATTTTATTTCCCAATCCAGCTGATAACTTGATTAGATTGTGTAATTATTCTGAAAATGCAGTGGAAATTTTGGAAATTGATATTCTCAATTCTTTAGGGGAAAATTACTATAAATTCAAAAGCATTACCAGTCCCATAACCTTTTTAGATGAAATATTAATAAATACAGCCAATTTTCCAAATGGAATGTATTTTATAAGGATAAACACTTCAAAAGGTCTTTTGATAACAAAATTTTTGGTAAAACATTAGATAGATAGTAAAATGAAAAAGATTAAATTAATTACCTCTTTGTTGGTGGCTTTCATAGTGTACTTTATTCCAAATTCATTGATTTTACACGGAGAAATTGACCCAAGAGATACATCTAAGGAGCATGTATTCCTCTGGCACAGTTACAGAGATAGTGCAGATTTTACCCCTATGAGAAAAATATTTCGAAGAGGCCTAACTTACAAAATAACATTTATAGGTACATATCATATCTGGCCTGAATTTAGAAGTGATTATGGTATTGATGCTTTATTTTTTCAAGATATACCAATTTATCGCTCTAACAATCATCTACGAGATAGTATTAGTCAAAATTATGTAGACAATTTATTTTCAAAGAAAATCCCTTTGAATTCAAATTCCAAGTTAACAATTCCAAATCCATATTCCACTGAAACCGACTCGTTGTCTTTTGTGCCTTTAAAAGACCAAGGAATATGAATCAATGGTAAAACATTAGACTCATACGATTTAGTTTTTTCTGATACTAATAAGCACGTTTATCAAATTGTTGTAAAGGGGGATGATAGAAATTATCTTTTCGAATTCCTGAATAATATTTATTCAAATGGTTCTTTAAATCAAGCATACCAAAATCTCTCGGGAAATCTTTATCTATTCATTAGAAGTCTAAGTAGTTCGGATACTTGTCAAACTCTTATAAAAAACAAAGGTAAGTCCGTCGAATTGCAAATTGATTTTGCAGAACTTTTTAATGATACTACTTTTTTGAAAGGTGTTCGAAATTTGCTTAAGACTAGGTCTGAAGAAGAGCAAAGAAGAAGTTTTGTAGTAAGAAGCGAAAGAAAATTTTATTGTATCGATTCTATTGAGTGTAAGGTACAAAATCAAAATAAAAACCTACTAATCTTGATTGATAGGTCTAATACAATGGACCAAGTTGTCGGAAGCGGAAACAAAAAAAAGATTGAAATCGAAAAACAAGTTGTAACAAAGTTTATTCAAAACGCTTTAAACCGTGAAGATAGTGTCGCTTTGATATTTTTTAACACTGAATATGAACTAATTCCTTGGACAAATGATAAGTCATTAATTATTGATAAAGTATCGAAATTGGAACCCAAAGGGAACACATTGTTATACAAATACATTTTAAAAAGCTTGGAGTACCTGAGTAGTTTTCCGAAAAAAAACAAGGCTCTTGTTGTTTTTACCGATGGTATTAATCAACCCCCATATTTTGATTCAAGTTCAACATTTGAGAATATCATATCTAAGATTGGGCAATACTATGGTATTTCTATTTACTTTGTTGTAATTCCATCTAATCCTAGTCCAGACAGGAATAGAGCCCTTCAAAGACTTTGGGAAATAAAATCCACACATACAAATTCCATCATTTATACACCAAATGATATATTAGAATTAGAAAGAGATGTTTCTAAAATTGTAGAAGATTATTCTTATAACCTTTGCTGCTCGATTGTATTGGAAATCCCAAATCCTTGTTTAGGAAAAACGGCTAACGAAGTAGTCTTTGTTGATTTACTGTACTCCCCTATTGAAAAAGATACTATTCTTCTCTTTAGGATTCCAATTAGATGTAGCAAGGTTTTTTTGGAATCTATGCAAAACTGTTTGATAATAAAAGAATTTGACAAATCACTCCAAAGTGAAGAAAATTATTATTTCATAGAATATGGCTTTCTGAATTTTGGGTATTCACCCATAACTATAAACGGTATATCAAGTAAAATTAATAATTTATCTATTTCAGAAGAATTGCCTTTTCAAATTCCCCCCCATGAAATAAAAAGATTAAAATTTTCTTTTCCATTTTCAACTAATCATATTTTAGACACTCTAAAAATATTTAAAAATTCGAGTTGTGGCGACTCAATCATAATTTTTGACTTTTTTATCAATGATGAGGAAACAAGTTCTGGGATATTTGAGAATAATTCAACAAAACATAAGAGATTTGATAATTTATTTGTTAATTTGTTTCCTAACCCCGCAAGCAAGGTTGAAGAAGTGAATGTTAATATAAATGTTTCAGAAGGGAAAGTTGTTACTTTTGATATTTACGATTTCAAAGGTGAATTACTGAATTCCAAAGAATTTATACCAAATTATTCTGGTATTCATGCTATTAAGCTTAATACCAAAGGCTTCACAAACGGGATTTATTTCCTACTAATTAAGTATGAGGGTAATTTTGAACTTAAGCCATTTCTAATAAAGGACTGATGCATCCAAAAAATCAAATTGATTTGTTAATATTGCTTTGGTATTTTAATACTGAGAATTAACCATGATAGCCCTCAGTATAAAACTTGCTATTAAATAGCGTTAATGTTTTTCAATTTTGATTTACATTTGAAGTTATAAAATTTGAGAATCTTTCTTCAATAGCCTCATCATAACTAACGGATTTTATTTCAATTTAATTTTTTTATTGTAAAAAAATATTATCCAAGTATGAAATTTTCAGTTGAGCCGAGTTTATTGAAAAAGGGGTGTGGTTGGGGTTTTTATTTGCTTTATCTCCTTTTGAGAGGAATATAAATATATTCTTTGTTTATTTGAAAGAAATTTGATATAAAGAATCAAAAATATTCGATTAAAAATATTCTATCGTCTATAAATCGATTTTCCGACTTAAAAGTTTGATGTTGATGTTACTCTAAATTGGATATGTATTATTTCTATAATTAATAGGGGTTGCCTTTGTAAAGCAACCCCATTTGTCTCCCATGAACCAAGAACTCTATTAATATCTGTCTTGGTAGTTTCTTGTGTTATTAGAACGCGTAAAGTTTCTTTGTGGTCGTTCTTGCTGCTTTGCCTCGTTCACTAAAATGTTTCGTCCACCAAATTCTTTACCGTTAAGCTCATTGATTGCAACTCTGCCCTGCTCAGCATTCATTTCAACAAAACCAAAACCGCGAGAGCGACCAGTTTGACGGTCGCGAACAATTCGAACAGATTCAACTTCCCCGTATTGGGAAAAGAGATTTTTCAGCTCCTCTTGCGTTGTAGAGAAACTGAGATTTCCTACATAGATATTCATAAAAAGAACCTCAATAAATTAGTAATAAAACCAGGTTATCCAATCCAGTCGAAAAACTTATATAGATTGGGGTAACCAAATGCAAAATTAATGAAAAAAGTTGGATTACAAATTTTTTATTTTATTTAATTTGAATTTTTCACAGTTTCTTATGAAAAATCCCTTTTTTACAATTGTTGTTTCAACGTATAATAGAAATTCTTTGCTCCAGAGGGCAATTTCATCATTGCTTAATCAGAACGATAAAGATTGGGAGTGCATAATTGTTGATGATGGTAGTCAAGACGAGACCTTTGCCTATTGTATTCCACTGTGCAAACAAGATAATCGATTTTCTTACGTTTATCAAAGTAATATGGGTCCAGCATTTGCTCGAGAAGCTGGCATAAAATTAGCAAATGGTAGGTACGTTACATTTTTGGACTCCGACGACGAGTACGAGCCAGACCACCTAACTTTGCGTAAGAGGTTATTAATAGAAAATCCTCTCATCGATTTTCTTTTTGGTGGTTACAAGGTGATTGGTTCGAAATTTGTTCCAGACATTCATAATCCAAATAAATTGATTTCACTGGACAACTGTGTAGTTGGTGGGACTTTCTTTATTAAGAAAAATGTAATTAGTAAACTTGGTGGAATACCTAAACTAGAATATGGCGAAGATGCCAAGCTATTTGAAATTGCCAAAAAAGCTGGTTTGATTATCAAGAGGGTGGAGTTTCCGACTTATATTTATCACCGAGACCACGAAATTTCGCGAACAAAAGGACATTTGCGATGAATAGAACTGAGCAAATAAGAAAAGTAGTTGAGTTGTTGGAAAAAGAGTTTCCAGAGGCTAAAATACGATTAAACCATTCAAATCCTTTTGAACTATTGATTGCTACTATTCTTTCTGCTCAATGCACCGACGAACGCGTTAATACTGTAACAAAGAGTTTATTTATAAAGTACAAAAAGCCTGAAGATTTTGCAACCATAGACCAAGCAGAGTTAGAAAAGTTAATATTTTCAACCGGTTATTACAAATCAAAAGCAAAACACATAATTCAATGTTCTAATTTGATTTTGCAAGATTATAACGGCGAAGTTCCAAATACTATGGAGGATTTGCTAAAGTTGCCCGGCGTCGGTAGGAAAACTGCAAATGTCATACTTTCGCATTCTTTTAATAAACCCGGCATTGTCGTCGACACGCATGTAATAAGAATAACTAACCGTTTAGGAATAGTTAATACCAGAAATCCGAAGAAGATTGAACTTGAGTTAATGAATCTATTGCCTATTGAGAAGTGGGTAATTTTTACTCACTTGATGATTGCACATGGAAGAAAATATTGCTCGAGCCGAAAACCAAAATGCATAGAATGTCCAATCCAAAAGTTTTGTGAATATAATGCTTCTAAAGTGTAACATCTCAAAAATTATATGGTTTAAATAGATTGTTTAATTTGAGGTAAATATGATTGTGAAATTTTTAGTTTCTAATTTTGCACTAATTTTATTTCTAATAAATTTTGCTCCTGCAAAAATTGAGATAATCAAAGATAGTCGTGGTTGAGACTTCTGGTTAACTTTCCTCCCAAACTATCACAACAACTGGAGAAACCCAGATCCCAGGGAAAAATATGGCGATTCATTGTACATTTTCATTTCTGCTGATGAGCCCACAAAGGTCTCAATTGAGTATTTTAAAAGTAATGGACAGCATTTATCACAAATTTTGAAATAATAGACCCGCAGGATGTTTATGTTTTTAGCGTTCTAAGCTACGACTTTGCTCTCTTGGGCTATAACGTGAGTGGAACACTTTACAATAATCCTGTCCCTGAAATTCAGACGGAAACTGTTGTTTTAAATTCTTTTCACGTCGTCTGCGAAAAGAAGGTCTCTGTTTACGGTCTAAGCCAAGCAGTAACGACCTCCGATGCATTTATAGTTCTGCTAACAAATGTTTTGGGTAATAGGTATTTTATTCTTTCATATCCAAGTGATGGTATTC
>JBKBVP010000088.1:0-6138 GCA_046289495.1 Candidatus Kapaibacteriota bacterium
CAAAATTAAGAAAAAAGAGGGATTTACAATAACCTTGTTGAGAATACAAACATTTTGGATTAGGAATAAGGCTAATTTCTTCCAAAGAAAAATTTAAAAGCGACTCACTCTGTACTGGACATAATCTTAGCTTTAACTAACTTATTAAGTTAAAATTTATTCTTGCCAGCAATGTAAACGCTTGATATTCTATATGTATGGGGAAGATATATCAAATTTTCTAATAAGTTGTCGATAGTATTTGTACTATTGTAGAAACTAAACGATGGCTCTGGTTTTATGACAACTATGTCGGCGTCTTTCCCTGGACTAAGAGAGCCGATTCTGTCGGCCAAATTCAAAATTGTTGAATTGCCTAATGTTGCTGTCCAAAACACTTCAGCGGGTCGAAGGCAAGGATAAGGTTTATTATCGTTGATTAGATTTACGATTTTAGAAGTTTCAATTGTATCTCGCATTGTATTAAACATAGAGAGGGAGTACCCACCGGCGACATCTGTTCCCAAGCCAATTTGGATATCGTAATACTGGTAACGACGAAATGGCATAAAACCGCTTTGCAAGAACATATTCGATGTTGGGCAGTGAACGATTTTTGAGCCGCTTTCTTTAATCATTTGTAGCTCGGTGGTTGATAGATACAAACAATGTGCGAGCAATGTTTTCTCGCCCAAGAGATTACTTTTTTTGAATATGTGGGTATTAGTCGGAACTCTATGCCTTTCTCGTTCAAAGAGTGATTTGATGAAATGTATTTCACTTTGGTTTTCAGCTAAATGTGTTTGAATGAAAAATCCACCCTCTTTTGCAACCGAGGCTGTTTTTTCAAGGAGTCTCATAGTGCACGAAGCAGCAAAGCGCGGGGAGAATATGTATTGAAGCAATCCATTATTTGAATTATGCCACTTCTTGGCTAAATCTAAAGAGTCTTTAATATTTCTCGACATCAGTGGAAGTTCCTCGGGATAACGTTTCATGTCTCTGTCCATCATTACTTTACCTATAAATGCACGAATACCGATTTCTCTTGCAACTTCGAAAACGACATCTGTTGCTTCTTTATGAATTGAACCGTAGGCAACTATGGTGGTAGTTCCGAATTTTATTGCTTCGTTGAAAAAAAATCGAGCAATTTTCTCGGCGTAGTTTAAATCCGAGAATTTTATTTCAAGGGGGAATATGTGGTTCTTTAACCACGGAAGTAGTTCATCTGCATTCTTGGCAGCTCCAGGAAGCTGTGGAATGTGGCTATGCAAATCTACTAACCCAGGTATCAAAATATTTTCAGAAGAGATTAAAGTTTCTTTTGCATTTTTTTGCATTTTACGACCAACATCAAGTATCTTGCCCGTTGTCTCATCAAATTCCACATAACCATTATCAATTAATTCAACTGCACCATCGTTGCTTGGATTCAAGATTTTTCCTTCCAATCTTCTTTTACCCATTGTTTACCTTTAACTTTGTTTAGTTAATTTAGTAATTTATGAATACCAAAATAAAAAATTTTTTTATTATTCCTTTTTTTTCATTTGGGCTTTTATTGCTAGCATTTTTTGTCTTGTCCATATATTATAAGCACTTCTTCACAAAGGAAGAAGGCAATATAGAGACAGTTGTGAACCATCGAAGTATCGAGCCAAAAGCAATCTCTGTAATTATTTACAATGCCACGGATGTTAACGGCTTGGCAAAGGAGTTGAAGCTTTACTTAAAGACTTTTCAAGTGGATAAAATTGCCGTAGAGAATTATAAAGAATTTAGACAAGAAAGTATGATTTCTTCGAAGCCCGAAAAAATCGAGTATGCGAAATACATCGCCACTTTACTTGATTACAATTTGGACTTTATTCAAATTTCCGATACCATCGACGGGGATATTTTGATAATCATTGGTAAGGACTATAGACTATTAAAACCATTTAAAAATTAAATCGTCTAATGATGTTTCAAAATTTTAGGGAGGAAGTTGGTAAATAAAATAATGTTTTCAAAGGCGCTTGCAAAATGGGTGGCATTAGTAGCAGAAGAGAAATTAGGCAAAGAAATTTTGATTGTTGACCTTACTTCAATTGAATCTGCACCTGCTGACTTTTTCGTTATCTGTTCCTGCGATTCAGATGTCCAAATGCGAGCAATAGTTGATGAAATTGAAATTAGGTGCAAAAAAGAACATTTGCCTAAACCCAAAGTAGAGGGCATTAATTCATCCTACTGGGTTTTGCTGGACTTTTTCGACGTTGTATTTCACATTTTTCATCATCATGCACGGAAGTTTTATAATTTGGAGCGTCTTTGGAGCGATGGAAGTTTCTACAAGCTTAGTCAATCGGGGCGGTTGGTACCTGTGCGAGATAAAACTAAATTACTTACCGAGTTTGAACAAAATGGAGTTTGAAATTGATGTGTCCAGATTTTATTTACAACTCTTTCTTGCAAGCTCTCAATGAAATAGGAGTTGAGAAGCCAGAAACTAAACTTAGATTTGAGCAACCTAAACAAGAGCAATTTGGGGATTTTGCCACAAGTGTGGCATTGATTCTTGCTAAGGAATTAAAACTAAATCCTCGGCAACTTGCCCAAGAAATAGTCGATAGGTTACTGCTTGACCAAAACTTAGTTGAAAAAATATCAATAGATGGCCCTGGTTTTATCAATATAAAGTTGACAAACTATTTCTTCGCTACGGAGTTGGAGAAAATGTTCAAACACGACGAAGATTATGGTCGTTCCACAAAAGGGCAAGGGCAGAGGGTGAATGTCGAGTATGTTAGTGCAAATCCAACTGGATTACTTCATTTAGGGCATGGACGTAATGCTTGTATTGGTGATAGCATTGCCAACTTGTTCTATTGGCTGGGATATGATGTTACCAGGGAATACTATTTCAATAATGCTGGACGGCAAATGCACAATCTGGCTCGTTCAATATTTGCTCGCTATAGACAGTTGCATGGCGATGAAAATTATCCCCTTCCCGAGGATGGTTATCACGGAGATTACATTAAAGAAATCGCAAAGGAAGTTGCAGACAAATTTGGTGCCAGCTATTCTGATGAATCTGAAGAAAATTTAGATTTTTTCAAAGAATTCGGTGAAAATTGGTGCTTTGGAAAAATACGAGAAACTTTGAGTAAATTAAACATACATCACGATGTTTTCTACAACGAAGATTCTCTTTATTCGGAAGGAAAGATAGAAGAGGTGATAAACCTCCTTCGAAGCAAAGAATTGATTTACGAGAAAGATGGTGCTATCTGGTTTGCACTTACTAAACTTGGACTACAAGAGGATAGAGTAATCATCAAATCTACTGGAGAACCTACCTATCGACTTCCAGACATTGCCTATCATAGAGAGAAATTCCTTCGAGGTTTCGATTTAATAGTTGATGTTCTCGGCTCGGACCATATCGCAACTGTTCCAGATGTTTTGGCTGGTCTCGGGGCACTTGGCTTCGACACAAGTAGGGTCAAAGTCGTTTTCCATCAATTCGTGACATTGATGGAAAATGGTGTACAAGTCAAGATGTCCAAAAGAAGTGGGCGTAGTTACACTCTCGACGAATTGATATCCGAAGTTGGTGCCGATGTTGTCCGTTTCTTCTTTATAATGCGGAGTGTTTCGACTCATTTGGACTTCGATTTAACACTTGCTCGCGAGCAAAGCGAAAAAAATCCTGTGTTTTACCTTCAATATGCTCACGCAAGAATATGTTCTATTTTTGATACTGCCAAAGAGCGTGGTATAAAGTTTGTTGAAAATGGTTCCACCGATTGTTTAAATTCTTTGCCGGAGATTCATTTAATTAAACTTCAAAGAAGATTTCCAGAAGTGATTGAGATTTCTGCAGAGAGATTCGAACCACAAATTCTTGCTGATTATTTGTACGACTTGGCTACCGCTTTCCACGTCTTCTACCATAATTGTAGAATCATTGGTAGTGAAGAGCCAGTACTCTCTGCCCGTTTCAAGCTCGCTAAGGTGACCCAAAGAATACTGCGAAACGGTTTAAGCATCCTTGGGGTCTCTGCGCCAACAAGGATGTAGCGGATTATCTGCTATCTTTCGAAATTGCTATAACAGATATCTCTACTTTTGCATCTTTTGGTAAACGCGAAACTTCCACGGTCTCGCGAGCTGGGAACTCATTTGTAAAATAATTTGAATACAACTTGTTGATGGTATCGAAACTGTTTAAATCTTTTAAAAATAAAGTCACTTTCAGAACCTTTGTAAGGTCTGAATTCGCTTCTTTCAAAATATTTTTAATATTTTCCATTATTCGAACAAATTGGGCTTCCAATCCTTCCTCGATTGCTCCAGTCTGTGGATTGATTCCGATTTGCCCTGAAATAAAAATAAATTTCCCAACTTTTACTGCTTGGCTGTAGGGCCCAATTGGTTTTGGTGCACCCTCGGTATAAATTATCTCCTTTTTTAGGCGATATCCTGAGCAGGAAATTAAAACAAGTACAATAAACGAGAAGAATAACTTTTTTGTAAACATTTTGGACCTCGGTTTATTTGTTCAATGACAAATCAATTCTTCTTCCATTGCCATCAAAAAAATGTATCGACTTGACATCGAAAGAAAGGTTTATGTTCTCACCGATTTTAGGTCGAGGTTTTTCTTTGGGATGAATGAAAGAAAACAATTTTCCGTGATGCTCAAAATAAATAATAGTCTCGTAACCAACGAATTCGTAAGCTTTAACTGCAGTCTTCAATATGGTTTCGGCCTCCGAGGCAATAAATAAATCTTCTGGGCGTACACCCAAAAACAACTCTTCTGAATTCTCAATCTCCTGTGGCAAACTAATAGTGAAAAGCGAACTATTTTCGTGGAAGACGCTGCTTGTGATTCTCCCTTTAAAAATGTTCATTTGAGGAAGCCCAATAAATGTTGCTACAAAAGTATTGGCAGGTTTGTTGTAGACAACGTTCGGAGAGCCAATTTGCTGAATTTCACCATCTTTCAAAACGATAATTTTGTTACCCATAGTAAGTGCTTCGATCTGGTCGTGTGTTACGTAAATTGATGGTATACGTAATGTTTTACACAGGGTTACTATCTCTGTCCGCATACTTACTCTAAGTTTTGCATCCAAATTGGAAAGAGGCTCATCAAAAAGGAAAACATTGGGTCGACGAGCAATTGCCCGACCCAAGGCAACTCGCTGGCGCTCACCGCCGGAAAGTTCTTTTGGCTTTTTGTAGAGTTTTTCTTCTATGTCCAGTAGCTTTGCAATTTCTTTCACCCTATGGTCAATTGCTCTTTTATCTTGTTTCTTGATTAACAAAGGGAATGCAATGTTTTCGTAGACAGTCATGTGCGGATACAATGCATAATTTTGAAAAACCATACCTACATTTCTTTCTCCTGGCGGTAGTTCGTTCCAAATTTTGTCATCATAGATAATCTCTCCAGTGGTTAAAGTTTCCAAACCTGCAATTATTCTTAAAATTGTCGTTTTTCCACATCCAGATGGTCCAACTAAAACACAAAAATCTTCTTCCTCCACATCGAATGTAATGTTGTTTAAAGCTCTGAAATCTCCGAAAAATTTAGTTAAATTCAACACACTTAGTTTTTTCATAATTGCTTAAATCCTATTTGTAAACCTCGTTCTCAAGTATTCCTCTTATGTTTTTACTATTTCGCAAACAAACTTTGTTGGAAGAATTGTTTATTTGCGCATTGGATCAATTTTGGGCTTTTAGATAAGTAGTCTGCATTGTACAGGATTTTTATCTCTATGCTTTTTTGCAAAGCTTTTACAGCATTTGGATTATGATTCCAGGTGGTTATACTTTGACTGCTAAGGCGCATATTTTATTTTTAATTACAATCCCTTGTTGTAAATTTTTGATTTTCTTTGCCCAACAACCAGTTTCAAACTTTGATTCTGAGGAAGCTCGAAAATTGTAATTGAGTAATAAAAAATTATAAAACCTATCATTTACTCATCTCACCATATTTCGTAATGTATTTTGCTGGGTTTGTATTTGTCTTTAGGTTGGTCTTCGCCGGTTGGAATTCCAATTGCAATTGCGTTTAGTGGTATAACATCTTTTGGGATGCCCAGAAATTTTCTAATAAATTCAATCCTGTCGATGTTTGGGTATACTGCAACC
>JBKBVP010000089.1:0-6135 GCA_046289495.1 Candidatus Kapaibacteriota bacterium
TTTTTTGAACGCAAAACCGACTCGAGTACAATCCTGTACTTACTTTGCAAAAAATTATCAACTCTAATGTAAAGTTTGTACAATAGCCCCTGCTTTTCCTTTCTTGAAAGAACAATGCTAGCAAGCATCGGAGTAAGAGTAAAAGACATAAATAAAGAAAAAAATGTTGTAAAAGTTGCTGCAAGTGCTAAGTCTCGGAGGAACCTACCTACTATTGACGACATGTTTGCTATTGGAATAAATACTATGAGGTTGGTCAAAGTAGAGGCCAGCATCGCAACCATAACTTCAGTTGTTCCAATGTATGAAGCTTCTTTTGCTGACAATCCCTGATTTTTTAACCTAAAGATGTTTTCTAAAACAACGACAGAATTTGCTACTAAAACACCAATAGAAACGGAAATTCCCATAAGGGAGAGGATATTCAAAGTTAAGCCAAAAGCTTTAAATAGGATAAATGCCGAAATAATGGAAACAGGCATTGAAATTGCAACAACAAATGTGCTCATTATATTAAGCAAGAACAAGAACAAAACCAGTCCGGTAAAAAGTATCCCTAAATAAATGTTACTCATCGTATCAGAAAAGGTAGCTCGAGTAAAATCAGCTCCATCGTAAACTTTTTCAATCCTAATTCCTTTTGGAAGTGTTTGCTCTATTTCAGGTAAAAGCCTTGTGACTAGTTCAGAAACTTTTACGGCATTAGCATCAGAAGCCTTTACAATTGACAATGTAACTACATTATCATTTAAAAAGTTCTGGTTAAGATTCAAGTAAATTGAACGATAACGAACATCTTTTCCAGTATCACTGATCTGAGCCAGCTGGCCCAATTTTTTTATACCGAATGGAGTAGGCACCCTAAGAGTTCTTATTATTTCTAGTACCGGAAATTCACCTTTTACTCGAGCAGTGAACTCATAATCTCCAATTTGGAAAATCCCACCTGGCAAGTCTATATTGTTAGCTTTTAAAATTTGTGCCATTTGGGGTAATGAAATCGAATTTTCAAATATCTGTCTATTTTCAAATTCGATACGAATAGCTCGCTCTTGACCCCCAATAATTTCAACATTTGCAACCCCAGGTACTTGAGCCAGCTTATCTTTTATGATTTTGTCGCATATTTCGTAGAGTTCAATTAGGTTAGCTTTTCCATATACAACAAGTTTAATAATTGGAAATGCTTGAATGTCCACCTTTTGAATAATGGGTTTTTTTGCATCGGCTGGTAACCTAGATGAAATTTTTTCGACTTGGTCTTTCACCTCTCTGTTCGCAACATCAACATTTTTACCGAGTTGGAATTCAAGCAAAACAATGGATGTATTTTCCAAGGAATAGGACTCGATTCTTTCGATTCCAGAAATTGTTGCAACTTCATCCTCTATTGGCTTTGTGATTAGATTTTCAACTTCTTTAGGTCCAGCGCCTGGATAAATTGTAGTAATGGTAACAAACGGTACTTTTACCTCTGGGAATGTGTCTAAATTAAGTGTATTGTATGCTAAAAATCCAAAAACTATGAATACCAATATCAAAGATGTTGTAAGGACTGGCCTTGTTGTTGCAATTTTTGCAAGAAACATATAATCCTCTTAATCAATTCATTACTACGACTTTGCTACTGTCTTCCACTAAGTGATTTCCCTCAACAATTAACCTATCACCGAAATTCAATCCATTTAAAATTTCTACTTCTGTTCCACTAATTCTTCCTACTTCAACATATTGCTTTATTGCAATACCATTCTCTTCGACAAAAACAAAATTTTTTCCGTTCAAGTCTTTATCTATAAGAACACTTGGAATTGTTATTGAATTGGGATTTTCATAAATTTTAATTTTAATTTCCACAGTTACGCCACTCTTGAGTTCAAACTTTGGGTTTACTGCCTCGAATTCGACCCGAAAACCTTTCATATAGTCGTCCATTTTCATTGCCAATGAGACTATTTTACAAGGATACTCTTTTCCAAGCCAAATAATCTTTCCTGGCATTCCCAGTTTTAAATTTTGAATTTCTTTTTCATTTGCCCAAGCAATTGCATGTACTCTGTCCAAAACACTTATTGTAAACAAAGGTTTTCCAATGTCAATTTGTTGGCCTTCGGTTACATATAATGCTGAAACGTAGCCTGAAATTGGCGCTTCTACAAAGATAATTTGTTTTAACGCTTCGTAATTCCTTTTAGCAACCAAATATTGTGTTTCAACATTGTCAAAATTTTGTTGGGAGGTTTCACCGCTTTTGAGCAATTCTTTGAATCGGTTGTATATCTTTGAAGTGTTTTCATAATTGACCTTCGCTTGTTGAAATTGTAAACTCGGATTATCAGTAGGGAATTGAAGAACAATTTGACCTCGTTTTACAAATTCCCCAGCTTTAACAAAAATTTTATCAATCCTATCGGAAATCATACTTGTTTTTGTTGTTTCAATTCTACCCGTGAGCTTGGAATAAAAGCTAATGTATTGTTCGAATTTTCTGGGTTCGATGATTTTTACTCTTACAGGGATTGGCTTTTGGTAGATCTGTTTGGCGTCGCTATTTTCCTTGTGCTTTGCTGAACAACCTAGAACAACTTGCACCAAGATCAAAGTTAAAAAGAAATGCAGGGATATGCACTTTGATTTAATACTCATATTGTATTACTCCTAGAATGTTTTCAATATCAATTATTGCTAAAATGTATTCAAAGACAGCTTGTTGATAGTTTATCCTCGCTTGCCTTAGCTCAAGCTCGGAATTTTTAAGTTCCAATTGAATCCCAGTACCTTCTTTGTATCTTGTCTGAGCAATTTGATAAGCCTTTTCTGCAAGTTTAATGTTCTTTTTCTGAGCTAATATCTGTTTTTTGGATTTTTCGATTTCAAAGTATTTTTCGGATAGTTGTTTTTTCAAGAAAGATTTCAATTGGTCTATTTGTTCTTCTGTTTCTTTGTAATTTAGTATGGATTGCTGAACTCGGCTTTTGGTTTGTTGTCCATTAAAAAGATTAATAGATAATTGGACTCCAACAAGTGATTGGGTGTAGGTTTGAAAATTGAGTTTATCTGATTGTCCTGCAAAAGAAAAGTTCCCGAAAGCAACTAAAGAAGGATAGTACTCAGAACGGTACAGCTCAACCATTTCAATATCAATTTTCCTTTTGTACTCCAAAACTTTCAAATCAAGATTGTTTTCTATTAATGCTGACATAGAATTTTCTAAATTTGGGATATCATAATCAAAGAATTCCAACTCGCCAAGAGGTTCAATCTCCTTTTCGATAGGTAAGTTGATTACTAATTTTAAGTTTTTTAAAGAGTTTTCGTAGGAATTTCTTGAATTGACAACTATGGGCTTTAAATTCTCAACTTGAACTTCTGCTTGCAAAAGTTCAAATTCCGAAACTAACCCTTGATTGTAAAGGCTACTAATTAATTGCAAATTTTCTTCGGCGTTTTTTAAACTTTGCTCGTATATTTCACTGACGTTTTTTAGTAATAAACAGGTGTAAAATGCTTTTTTAATTTGTGTAATGGTTTTTGCTAAAGTAGCTTTATATTTATATTTTGATAAGTCCAAGTAAATTTTCGAAGCACCAATACCACGGAATACAGTAGAATTAAAAAGAATTTGATTGAACTGTAATTTGCTTTCAAATTGGTTTTGCAATACAAATGATTGCTTTATGAGTCCCAATGGCAACAATTTGCTTTGGTCTTGTGCAAGGAGTTCTTCTTTGAAAAGTATTCCATATGTGGAGTTGTTGAGCAACGCAAGTATATCAGGGAAAAAGAAGATAGGCTTTTGAATGTAATGATAAAAAGAAGTTGTAAAATCTAAGCTCGGGAAGGCACGCCCTTTAGCTTCTCTAACTGCATTTTCAGCCTTTTCAATTTCTAATAATGAGATACGCAATTCATTGTTATTTAGAATACCTATCTTTATTGCAGAATCAAGAGTTAGATTAGAAGCCTTAAGATTAACATTTGATGTAATAAGATAAACTATGAAATAACAGTAAATTAAAATAATACCTTTGATAAACTTACTTTTCATAATTGAATTCTTTAATTTTTTCTAAAACATAATTCTTATTTTGATTAATTAATATTCCATCAAATAAAATTCTAAAATATTCATAAAAAAAGACTCTGACTGATATGTTTCCTTTGTTAATATCAATAAATTGCCGTAGATTCGTTAAAGTGGTGTAAATGATAAAGTAAAGTATTTTATCATTTA
Source organism: Candidatus Kapaibacteriota bacterium (assembly GCA_046289495.1). Lineage (GTDB taxonomy): Bacteria > Bacteroidota > Ignavibacteria > Kapaibacteriales > UBA2268 > Naka2016. The sequence continues at coordinate 4,235 of JBKBVP010000089.1, forward strand.
TCTCATTTTTGATTAGATTTATTTCCCGTCCTTTGTTAATGATTGAAAAAAAAGCATTTTCTATTTGTTTTTTTGTAAAATCTTTCAACTTTAAATTGATTTGTGGAAATCTTTTTTCAACTTGCGTTGTAACAACATTCGATATTGTTTCAAAAAATTCATTGGATTTTTTAATCAATTCAAAAAAGAAATGAAAAAAACTGTCCTTATCACTTTTTAAGATTTGTTTAATAAATTTAGAAATTTCTTTCTTGAATGCATCTAAGTAACGGCGAATGCATTCCTCGAATAGTAGTTCTTTCGAAGGAATATATTTGTAAAAAGTTGCTTTGCTTATACCAATTTCGTTTGTAAGCTCGTTAATGTTTAAATTCTTGTAACCTTTGGAAAAGAACTGCCTCATAGCTTCTTCGATTATTACGTTCAAAAGATTTTCCTTGTTTTTCATAAACTAATTAAACTTTTTTTGTTTGAAAAGTTCAAAATTAATAAAATATTTTTTATCTAAAAAAAATTATTTTTGTGTTTTATTTTGAGAATCACATGAAAGAACACTTATTCTCGGAAATCGAAGTAGACGAAAAAATTGCGATTGAATGTGGGTTAACAATAGAAGAATATCAAAAAATTCTTGAATTGCTTGGTCGCAAACCTACATACACCGAGATTGGAATCTTTGGTGTAATGTGGAGTGAGCATTGTTCATACAAAAACTCTATAAAAATGTTGAAAACTTTGCCAAGAACTGGACCACATCTTCTCGTTTCAGCTGGAGAAGAAAATGCTGGCGCTGTTGACATCGGTGGTGGTTATGCCATTTGTTTTAAAATTGAAAGCCACAATCATCCTTCTGCTGTGGAACCTTTTCAAGGAGCTGCAACTGGAGTTGGAGGGATCCTACGCGATATATTCTCTATGGGAGCACGCCCGATAGCGGTACTCAATTCCCTACGATTTGGAAATATTAATTACGATAGAACAAAATTTCTAGTCAAAGGTGTTGTATCGGGAATTTCTCATTATGGTAATTGCTTTGGTGTGCCTACTGTTGGTGGAGAAGTGTATTTCGAAGATTGCTATAATGATAACCCCCTTGTAAATGTAATGGCAGTGGGCATTGTTCGTACCGATAGATTAGCATTTGCTAAATCAAAAGGTATTGGAAATCCAGTTTGCATTGTCGGTAGTAGTACAGGACGCGATGGAATTCATGGTGCTTCACTTTTAGCCTCGAGGGAATTCACGGAGAACAGCGAGGATATGCGTCCAACTGTCCAAGTTGGAGACCCATTTGCAGAAAAATTGCTTCTCGAAGTCACTTTGGAACTGATAAAATCTGGTGTTGTTGTCGGTGTACAGGATATGGGTGCCGCTGGAATTAGTTGTTCTACTTCAGAAATGAGTGCTCGTGGTAATCTTGGAATGACTATTGACTTGGACCGCGTCCCGCTGCGAGAAAAAGATATGACACCTTACGAAATAATGCTCTCAGAATCGCAAGAACGAATGCTTTTTATTTTTGATAAGAACAGACTAAATGAGGCAAAGGAAATCTGCAACAAATGGGATGTACCAATTTCTCAAATAGGGGAAGTCACAGACGATGGAATTCTCCACATTTGGAAAGATGGTAAAAAGTTTGCAGAACTTACAGCAAATTTTCTCGTCTTGGGTGGAATGGCCCCTCAATACGACAGATTATCTCTTGAACCAAAATATTTAGAAACTACGAGGAGTTTTGATTTTAGCAAATTACAAATTGAAAAAATAAACGTAAAAGATGCTTTCATAAATGTCTTCTCATCACCCAATATTGTATCTAAAAGATGGGTTTACGAACAATATGACTACCAAGTTCGAACAAATACCGTCAGGATTATCGGCTATGCCGCAGTGCTGAG
>JBKBVP010000090.1:0-6115 GCA_046289495.1 Candidatus Kapaibacteriota bacterium
AGTTCACAAAGGTATGCACCGGTGCCAAGTTTTTTACCAATGTCGTTTGCAAGACTGCGGATGTAAGTTCCTTTTGAACATTTTACTTCGAATGAAACAAATGGTAATTTTATTTCTATATTTGAAATTGAATAGATTGAGACACTGACTGGTCTTGGCTCGAAAACCAAGTTTTTTCGGGCGAGTATGTATGCTCTTTGTCCAGATATTTTTTTTGCTGAAAAAATGGGAGGGACTTGTTCATATATGCCTTCGAAGGATTTTATTGTCGGGATTATGATTTCTTGGCTAATGCCATCAATCCCAACGGTGTTTTCTTCGGCACTGGTAATGTCGTAGGTTTTGGTGGTAGCTCCAAGTTTTATCTGTGCAATGTATGTTTTATCGAGATTTGTAAATTCTTGCTGTTTCTTTGTGTATTTATTGAATAAAAGTATCAGTAGCCCAGTTGCAAAGGGGTCCAGTGTACCAGTATGTCCTACTTTTTGAATTTTAAGCGCGTGTTTAAGCTTGTTAACAACATCAAAAGATGTCCAATCTTTTGGTTTATCGATAAGTAATGCTCCACCGAATTGATGGATATAATTGAACCAGATTTCAAATTTATCTAAGTTGCTTTTATTCAACAACATATCTATTGAATTGGTGAGGTATTTTGAATTAACATAAAGTATCGTCTGATGATTTCTTCGTAATCTTTTGAATATCTTAATCTGAGTTCATTTAGAAATTGCTCGAATGTTTTTTTATCAATTGCCTTTGGGTCGAGTGCCGGCGGAGAATCTTTTGAAAGTTCCTTACCGGGGGTGGACTCTCTGCGTTCTTCAAAATCCCTTTCGTAAATTGATTTAGTTGCATCCAAAAGACGGGATAATATTCTCTCTTGCCTTTTCAAGGTTTCGGGTGTCAGCTGCCCACTTTGTAGGTCCGAGATAACTTCTTGCATTTCTTGTATAATTTTATTTAAGGAACCTAAAATTCTTGGGTCTTGTTGTCCAAATTTCTTTTGTTCTTGTGAAAGCTCTTCGAGTGCTTTTTGAGCTCTTCCTTGGTCGGCGATTATTCTGGCAAGCTGTGCTTGTTGCTCCTGGGAGAGCTGGCCTTGATTTGCTAATTGCTGGGAAATTTGATTAATCATTTGCTGGCTCGAAGCAATTTGCTGTAGTCGTTGCATAAAGTTGAAGGAGTTTCCTTTGCCACTTTCGCCCATACCACCGGGGTTATCGCATGTCCCTTGATTTTGGAGTTGAGATAGCATGTCTTGCATTTGAATCGAAGCTTTATTCATTGATTTAATAGCTTCGTCTTGGTGTCTTTTAGCATCGGATAAGTTTCTTTTAGCAAGGCTTTCGGTTGCTTTTTGCATAGAGTTCAAAGCATTTCCGATTTCCCGAGCCATTTCGGGAGTAACAGAAAAAGATTTTTGTGAAAGTTCAAAAAGGGAATTGGCAAGTTCCAACAGCGATTCAGAAATGCTTGATTGTGTCCTTGCTTGTTCGGGTATTCTCGAGGAGTTGTAGTCGGTGTTGTCTATTTGTTTTTTCAAATTGCTTTGCTCCTTCGAAATTGTCATCATATCGTTTAGTGCCTTTTCTAACTTTTCAATTGTCTCTTTAGTGACTTTGCTATTTATGTCGTCTCGAACCTTTTTCATCTGGTTGGCAAATTTTTTTAATCTTTGCTTAGCTCTTTCTTGCGATTGACGAGCTTTATTGAAATTTCCATTCTTGATTGAGTTTTGTGCATCTTCCATATCTTGATTTGTTTCTTCAGCAGACAATTCTTTTTTGGCTTTTTCCAGCTCATCCAAAGGCATATCTTTTCCAATCTCTTTCATCAAATCAGAAAGTTTTTGCAATTCATTTTTAATTGTGTTTAAATCATTTTTCAATTGCGATTGTTGTTGAGCTAATTTTTGCTTTAATGACTCATCATTTGGATTTGTGTTTTCCAATTGCTTCTGCAAGTCTTCTTGCTTACGAAGAAGCTCTTCGGCAAGTTTTTGCAAAGCGTCGGCTTTTTGTTCGGCTTGTAGTCTTTTTAGGATGTTGATTGTCCGTTCTAAATTTTTTCGGAATTGTTCCTCGTCGAATTTGTAATTTTCGAGTGCTTTTTTTATCTCCTCTGGGGAAAGCTTCTGCAAAGCCTTTTCAAGTTGCTGCTGTAACCTCTTGAGTTCTGGGGAATTTACCTCTTGCAAAAGTTTTTGTAATTCAAGATATTTCTGTAGCGTTTCCGGAGAAAGTAGATTACTCTCTTGCAATTTATTGGTTATATCCTCTAAATTTTTTTGAATCTCGGAGAGCTTACTGCTCAGTTCTTTTTGTTTGTTTAGTAGGTTTTCTGCCTTTTTGGATTCCGACCAGTCGAGCTTAGAGTTGTTTTGATTTTTGTTTAATTCTCGGGTAATGCTTTCCATCTCTTTTTTTATTTCATTCGCCTTCTTCAGTGCAACATTTAATTCTTTGGTAATATTTTCTTGCGACTTTTCTGCATCGGCAAGAACTTCTTCTAAGGAAGGAAGCTTTACTTTTATAATCGATGTTTTGGTGGACTTGGGTCCACTTATTCTATCATTGTCGTAAACCTCGAGATAAAATTCGTACTCATCTGCTGGGGAGATTTGAACTGAGTTTAAATCCCAAATGTATGGAACATTGTTTTCATTCTTGTCCGAGGGTATTGGAATACTTAAAGATTTGAAATCACTCCACGCTTTGGCATAGTTCGATTTGCTCAATCTATACCTTAGATATAAAGCTGTAAAACCAAAATCATCCGAAATCCTTATCATCATTGGAAGCAATCCAACTTCGGCGATTTTGACATCACTTTGAGGTTCTAATAGTTGAACTTCTGGATAAGCATCAGGATAAACACTTATTTGGTATACAATTGGATTGATAATCTCAAGATTGTCGTAATCCTGTACTTGTATGTAATAGTATCCATTAAAGTTAGCATTAAACTTAGCATTTGCTTTATTGTCGGTTACATTCATATTCAGAAAAATAGTATCAAGCTTAATCTGCTCGTTTTCAGTTCTTGCTTGTTTGAGAAGAGCAATCTTTGCTCCTTTAATTTTTTTATTTGCCAAAACGGTGATATTGATTTGAGAGCCGTACAATACATTTAAATCTGCATTTTGCTCATTGAAGTATATTGTAGGTTTTTTAGTATAGCTTGGGAAATTGATAGTCCCTTGAATTGTTTTGATGATTGGATTATCAATAACAACAACTTCACCAATGTCGGAAGTTACCTTTTCGGTTATCCATTCTGCTTCGGCAAAGAACTTTATGGAATTTTTTATTGATGGGAAGTAGTATGTGTAGGTATTCCCCGAATCGATGTTCAGAGCTATATTTTCATAATCTTTTTGTTGAAATTCTTTAATTTTTAAAGTGATAGTTTGGGGGCTTTTACCTGTACTTTTTACGACTATTTTTACATTGTCTCCCTTTTTGACTGTTTCATATTTTGGATAAATGATCAAAGAAAATGGAGGTGGTGGTACAAATGACTTGTTAAAGTTTAATATTCGATAATACGCAAAACCGAAAGAATTGAAGAAGGTAAAACAAGCAAGAATAAAAAGAAATGTAGCTAAAATAAATCGGATGAATGATTTTTGAAATTTCTTTTTATCTAGAACCACAGAGAAATCCAGGTCTTTTACTTGTTCTGATATGTCTTCTATACTTTTTGTGATGAAGATTTTTGAAACACCTTCGGAATTGTGGAGCTCTGAATACAACTGTATGGAATTTGATAGTCGATCTTTAATGTTTGGATAGAACTTTCCAATTTCAAAAGCAAGTCTGTCGAGAGAAAGTCTTGTTCTATGAGAAAACAATAAATTCAAGTATGGAACTATTAGGACAGATAAAGTCGACACGAAAAAAGCAATTTGAATGAAAAACAAAGCGGTACGAAAAGTCTTATCTCCCTCGAGAAAAAGTTCCAAAAATGTTATCAAAAATGCAAATAAAACAGTTAAGAAGAGAGTATTGAAGATAGCAGTTGCCAAATCGGATAGAACTTTAAATTTTCTTACTTGTTTTAATTTTTGAATAACATTATGATAATTTATGAACTTTTGTTCCATAGGATACCTAATTAGTCAAAGCATAAATTACAATATTAGTTCCCATTTGCAAGGCTTTTTCACGTAATTCAGGAGGGTCATTGTGAATATTAGGGTCTGCCCATCCATCACCGAGATTTGATTCATAAGTGTAAAATACACAAAGCCTACCATTGAGGAAAAGTCCATAGCCAGCTGGAGGCTTGTTGTCGTGCTCGTGAATTTTTGGCAAGCCCTTATCAAATTTAAAATGAATCTGATAAATCGGATGGTTGAAAGGTAATTCAACAAATTCTTGGTCGGGGAATACTTTTTTCATTTCTCTTCGAATGAATTTATCCAAGCCATAGTCATCGTCTATGTAAAGGAATCCTCCATTTCTAAGGTAGGTTCGAAGATTTTCCACCTCTCTTTGCGTAAAATTTACATTTCCGTGACCAGTGAGAAAAATAATAGGATAGGCAAATAAATTTTGACTTGCCAAGTCTACCCATTCGTAGACAGGTTCTACAGGTATATTGGTATTATCTACAATGTATGTCAAGAGATTAACCTCACCAGATGGGTCATTGTACCAATCGCCTCCTCCAGAGTATTTCACCCTAGCTATCTTTATTTTTGAACTTAAAGATGGCTTTTGTGCAAGTAACACCTCTACCGTACCCATAAAGAAAAATATGAACCAAAACAAGACGCTAATCTGAAAACTTGCATAAGATAATTTTTTTTTCTTCTTTTTTAAATTTTTCATACCCCACCATATCAATTAAGATTTCTTCTAATTCTAAATTTTTAAACAATTTTTTTGCATCTTCTATTTCATCTTTCAAGTTCCCGCCCTTCAAAAGTACTATTTTACCATCGGATTTCATCATTTGTTTTATCCAAATCACTATGGTTTTAATCTTTGCCACACCCCTTGCAAATACAACGTCGAACCTTTTGAAATTATTTTTCTCTTTAGCGAATTCTTCTGCTCTTTTGCAAACTGCCTCTATTCCCCGCAGAGTAGTATGTTGAGCAAACATTGCAGTAATTTTAATTTTTTTTGCGATTGAATCCAGAAGCAACATTTTTACATCTGGTCGTGCAATTTTAATTGGAATTCCTGGCAAACCTCCTCCTGTACCAATGTCGATACATTTAGCTTTTTTCGGAATATCAACATATTTTAATACACACAATGAATGAAGTATGTGATTTTCCAATATGTTGTCTATGTCTTTTCTTGAAATGAGATTAACTTTTTCATTCCAATAGGACAGTTCTTTCGAGTATCTTTCGATGAGTTTTAGTTGTTCGACGTCCAAAATTATGCCATTAGCCGATAAAATAGTCCAAAACTCAGTAAGCTCCATCTTATAGCAATTTTAAAGAATTTTAGACGTTTAAACTAATTATTTAATGGAAAAAGAAATGCCTCTAACTTACGAGCAACATTTGGAAAAGTCGAGGGTAATTAATGTGCTTTCGAGCAATGGTCATTTTAGGGTATCTGCGATCAAAAATACTGGCGTTGCACTCGAAGCGCAAAAGCGCCATCAATTGCCCGAGATACCTGCATTGCTTTTAGCGCGGGCACTATCTGCTGCCTCGTTGCTTGCTGTTTTTCTAACTGGCGAGGAGAGGGTGATTATCGATGCAATTGGCGATGGTGTCGTAAATAAGGTTACAGCCGAAGCTATACAGGTTGGCGAGGTCCGTGGCTATTGTGAGTACTCCGATAGAGTAAAAAGTCTAAGTAAAAATGAATTCGATAGCGCTCTGGGTCCTGGAATTTTTAGAGTACTTAGAATTCTCTATAACGAACCGGAACCAATCGTGGGAATTGTTCAATTGATACGCGGTGATATTAGTTCAGATTTAAATTATTATTTTGCAAAATCTGAGCAAATTTTTTCCATTGCTGTGCTGGATGCCGATACAGACGACAATGGATTAATTAAGAACTCTGTTGGAATGATTGTCCAAGCAATGCCTGGGGCAACAGAGAAAGAAAAAAATGAAATAACCCATGTCTTGGAGCAC
>JBKBVP010000091.1:0-6100 GCA_046289495.1 Candidatus Kapaibacteriota bacterium
CCAATAAGTTGGTTCGATAAATTTCCCGCCAAAAAACGGCAACCTAATGATATATTCTATAAAAAATCCATTCGCGAGAAAAATACATCCAGAGAAATAAACAAAATATTTAAAGATTCTTGCAAACAAATCCTTTGCATCCTCGCTTTGGTAATGGGTTAGATAGAATGGCCTCCAAGCATAATCATACATTGCTACAAAGAGCATCATCGGAATCGACAGACGATAATTAACCATATATATACCTACTTGCTGGGTGTCTGTAAAATACCTTAAGATAGGTCTATCAACTACTTGTAAAATAATTCCGGAGAAAGTGGCAGGTACCGTTGGGAAACCATACTTAAACATCTCTTTGAAAAGCTGAAAGTTCCATCGAAACAAAAATAACTTGAATATAATTGGGATAAACACAGCAACACCAACAAAATTCGCAATCAACTGAGCATAAAACACTCCAATAATACCAATTCTCAATACTACAACGAAATAAATGTTAAAAGCTACAGCAACAACAATTAAAGCAAATCTAATGATAGAGAATTTCCATACCTGTCGAGTAATTCTTAGGAAAGCATATGGAACAACCATAAGACAATCTGTAAGTGGAACCAAAGTTGCAAGCTTAACAATAGATTGAGCATTTGGAAGATTCGTCAAATAACGAGCTATACTGTTTGTTGAAAAAAACAATGCAAGGGTGAAAACCACAGATATAGAAAAAATTGTTAAATATGAGTAGGTAAAAGCAAGTCGACTTTGTTCCAAATTATCCTTGGAATAAAACCTAAAGAAAGCAGCGTCCATACCGAAAGAATAAATAACATTTACAAATGCAATTAATGCAAAAATATTTCCGACATCCCCAACTTCCTCAACCGTTAAATAATTAGTATAAAAGGGTGTAAGTAAAAAAGTCAGAAATCTTCCTACTAAGATAAATATTCCGTATGTAAATGTGTCGCCAGCTAAACTTATTACCCTACTTTTCATTAAATCATATTAGCAAATCAAACAAAATTAGAAAAATAATTACCAAAACCGAACTAACTAAATGATTATTAAATTATAATTCCATTTGTTTAATTTTATACTTTTGAAAACTTATGGTGAATAATGACCCGAGAGGAATTAGGTCTGGAAATTTTTAAAGTTTCGCACATTTCGGGGAAATTCAAATTACGCTCTGGTATTTTTAGCAATGAATATTTCGATAAATACCAATTTGAATGCCGTCCCAACTTATTAAACGAAATAGCGAACTATTTAATCGGTATGTTACCTTCTGAATTCGACTTACTTGCCGGCTTGGAAACTGGTGGAATTCCACTTGCGACTGCGCTTGCTCTTAAAACTGGAAAGCCAATGGTTCTGGTAAGGAAAAAAGCCAAAGATTATGGAACGATGAAATTGGCTGAAGGGATGGATATTAAACAAAGGATTCTAATTGTTATTGAAGATGTTGTAACCAGCGGTGGTCAAATTCTAAAAAGCATTGAGGATATAAGAAAAATTGGTGGGTTTTGCAACTTGGCGCTTTGTGTTATCGACCGCGAGCAAGGTGGACCAGAAACATTATCTAAAATCGGTGTCGAACTTAGGTCCCTCTTCAAAATGAGCGAATTAAAACAATTGGCTCGGACTAGGCTTTAACAAACTTCTTTTGGCATAGGATTTGTATTCTTATAAGTGGTCATTTTTTAAAATTATGAAAAAGATATTTTACATATTGTTGGCTTATTTTCTTTTTCAAACTTCTCATGCACAAGAGATTGTAATTGAACGTACTGATGTCGATTCAAGTAGAAGTGGTTTTGTAACAGCAACATACAACTTTTCATTCAAAGTAAAACTAAATAATGTACGTAATTGCACCGGTGTTTCATTTATACTTCGCTACAACCAAACCGAATATGTAAAATTTTCCAATTATCGTACCTTGCCATTCAGTCGCTATGGTTCTGTTTTTGTTTACCCCTATTATAATCCAATAGACGGTTACGAAAGAATTTTTACAGGCATATTAAATGGAGATACTGTAGGTGGTGTGGGAGAGAACAATCCTGAAGCTATTGAATTTGAGTTTTCTGTCGGAGCAAATGCACCAGAGAACATATTTGTGGAATTCCTTTTTGAAGACGCAGAAGCCGTTGTTTCCGATTCATCTTCCGGCAAAATTATCAAACTTAAATCAGATATTGTCTTGTATAACATACACGGTTTTGTAAATGTTTGGCCTGGAGATGCGAATAATGACGGAATCGTTAATATTAATGATGTCTCTGTTGTCGCTTTGTACTTGGGTTTTGGAGCAAACAAAACCAACTTTCGTTCATTTCAAAGAAAAAATGCCTCGACAAACTGGTTTGCACAATCCTGCTTAGGATGGGATAGTCTGGCAACTACATACGCCGATTGCGACGGGGATGGCGAAGTAACTATAAACGATATGCTAATTATTCCATTGAATTTCGGTAAAACCCACATTATTCAGACCTACTATTCCCCAGAAAACTCCTTAACTAAAACTAATGAGATTTATTTTAAAGAGGATTTGCAAATTCCGTATAGGCTCGAATGTGAAGAACCCATTGTTGGTTTTATAACCGAAATCCCATCAAACCAGCTTTTCATTGACATTAAGGAAGTATTCCCATTAAGCTCCATTAACGACGATATCTTTACAGTTTTAATAAATAATGAGCATACAAAATATATCCTATCTGGTTCGAGGAAAAATTATCCACTTAACAATAAAATATTTGCATACTCAAACCAGCAGAATGTGCTTATTGGTCGTGGAATAACTAAACAAGGGAAGATTATCTCCGCAAAATTGTTACCTCAAATTATTATATCAAATGCAGAAGAGATGCAATCTTTGAAGAATTTAGATGGAATCAACGATTTCCCCCAGAATGTGAAAATTTTTGACATTTTGGGAAAAGAAAAATTTTCCACAAAAGTCTACTCTCTTTATGAGTTACAAAATTCACTGGAAAATCTTGAAAATGGTTTATATTTTATCCAGATTAAAAGTGATTGCAAACACATCCTAATAAAACACATTAATAACAACTAATCAATTAAACCTAACCTCAAAAATTTTGTCTAAATAATTATTGGTACTTCTTTTCGTTTTTTAATTTTTAAAAAGTGAAAATGAAAAAAATATATTTATTAGTTGGATTTTTATTGATTTATAATTTTACAAATCTCAACCTACAATGCCAAGAACAAAAACAGCAACTAAATTTTCAATCGGGTCCGATCGGCGTGATTCGGGGCAAAATTGTTGATGACCAAACAAATACCCCTATGGAGTATGTAAGCATTCGAATTGCCCGATTTCGTGATTCCTCTATAATTTCGGGTAGTTTATCAGATAAAAAAGGTTATTTCGAAATAAAAAATATTCCCTATGGTAGATACTTTGCCATAATCAAATTTATTGGTTTTAAAACAAAAATAATTGATTCAATTTTTATTACCCCACGAAACCCCGAAATAAATCTTGGAATTATTCATTTTCAACCCGAACCAATCAAAACCAATGAGATAGAAGTAACAGCACAAAAAGACATCGTGACTTATGCAATCGATAGAAGAATTTACGATGTCTCGAAAGATTTGTCAACTGTTGGAGGAAGTGCTCTCGATATTCTAAGTAACGTTCCTTCGGTATCTGTGGATATCGAAGGTAATATTTCTATGCGTGGTAGCGGTAATGTACAAATTTTAATCGATGGCAAGCCATCTTCACTTCTTGGATTCGACCGTGGTACAGCTCTCGAACAAATTCCAGCAGACAATATCGAACGAATAGAGGTAATTACCAATCCATCTGCAAAGTTCGACCCCGATGGAGTTGCAGGTATTATAAATATTATTTTGAAAAAAAATACAATGCTTGGTTATGGAGCTATTCTAAATGCAAACATTGGTACGGCAGACAAGTACAATGGTTCTGTTAATTTGAATTTAAGGACGGACAATTTCAACTCCACTCTTGGCTACAGTGTTCGAGCCTTTAGTATGAGAGGTATTACCGAGGCAACACGAGCATCTTTCAATCCAGACTCTACCTTTTTAACGCAAAATCAAAACTTTCTACGAAGAGGGAATTTCCAACGCATACAATTCTCAAGCGAATGGACTCCGAATTCAAAAAATTCCCTCATTTTAAATGCAAATCTTGGTTTCTTTGGTAGAAAAATGGCTGATTCGACTGGATATATGCTTGTTGTACCTAAAACTTCAACTGCTGAAGATTACTTTCGAAAGAACAACTCAAATGGGAAAAACTTATCATACGATTTAAATATATTTTACAAATACCTCTTCGATAAGAAGGATAAAGAATTTACTTCTAACATTATGTTTATGTCTTTCCATGGTGAGGACGACAATTTTTATAATGAATTCCATCCAGAAATACCTGGAAAAGAATTTTTTCTTCTAAAACAAAATAACAAAATAAATTACATCAACGACAATTTCACTATGGAAATGAATTTCGTTAATCCTTTGGATTTTGGTAAATTGGACTTTGGTGCTAAATTAAATATTCGAAAAATTGATATCGATTATTCATTTTTATCTTGGGACATAATTAGAGAGATTTGGTTAATAAATGATACATCGAGCAACAAATTCGGTTATGACGAAAATATACTTGCTTCCTATTTGACTTACTCCGGCAAACTTTCCAATTTTGGCTATCAATTTGGACTAAGAATTGAACAAACATTTACAAACTCTGACCAAAAAACAACCAACGAACAATATAAAAACAATTATTTTAACTTATTTCCTACCATTCATTTGAGCTATCAAGTACACCCATTAAGCAACCTTATGCTTAGTTATACACGTCGAATTAACCGCCCTCAATCTATGTTCCTAAATCCTTTTAAAGATTATTCAGACCCACAAAACATTTCCCAAGGAAATCCCTATTTAAAGCCAGAGTTTGCTAACTCACTTGAAATTTCTAACTTAACATATCTAGGAAAAAATTCATTTAATTTGACCATATTTTATCGCTATACAACTAATATTATCTCAAGAATAACAAGACTCGATACAAGTAAACAATTTACATTAACTTCTTATGAAAATTTAAATCAAAGCAAGAGTTTGGGTTTCGAAGCAATATTAAATAGTTCCCTATTTGATTTTTGGAAAGTAAATCTCAACTTTTCTTACTTTTATCTCGACATAAATGGGATACCTTTGTATGGCATACCTTCGAGAAATAGCAAAAGTTGGAACGTCAAATTCAATTCGGTTCTTAATATCACTCGAAACATCGACCTACAACTCAACTTAACATACGACTCTCCTACGGTCACCACTGGTGGTGGAGGTATGTACTGGAGATATTTCCAGATGGGAAGCGTTGGAAAATTGGACGGAATTTTTACAGCAAATCTTTCCGCTAAATTTGATTTCCTTGATAATCGTGGAAGTATCACTTTCCGATTAGTAGATGTCTTCAAGACAATAAACTATAAACTAACAACAAATGGTTCAAACTTTGTTTCCAGCATTTATAGAACAAGAGAAAGTCGCATTGCCTTTCTTGGCTTTACTTACAAAATCAATGATTATAAGCGTCCTAAAATCAAGCGACCCGAGGATATTCAAGAAATTGAAATTGAGTAGTTATCTATCTGAAATAATAACCATTTATCAGTCTACATTAAGATAATTTCCTTGAATGAGAAACATCTATGTCTTTAATTGATAAATCCATGCAAATTCACTAAATTTTACCGTTTTAAAAACTGATGTTAAAAAAGTGATGCACTTAAATTTGATTTTCGCTCGATTTTTCTCTTCGCATATTGGTAAAATTCATTTAAAGTACACTATTAATCTTTATTACGAACACATTGAATTATTAGACACTCTTAAATTATTTACTGATAACACCTAAGGATTTGATTATACAGATTATACATCAGTAAAAAATTTACTAAATGTCTTAATTTTGAATTTTTAAAAAATACTAAAATTGGAAATTTGGGAAACAATTGGGTATGGTGAATCATTCGATTTAAAGATTTTTACAGCCAAATGGGTTGTTAGACGCAAC
>JBKBVP010000092.1:0-6087 GCA_046289495.1 Candidatus Kapaibacteriota bacterium
TATTGCAATAACAGAAGGTATCACGCACAGCACATATCCACAAAAAACTCGGTTGAAATTATTAGGCGAGCCAAAGAAAAAGGATTAAAAGTTAGTTGCGAAGTTACTCCACATCATTTCTCCTTAGACGAAACATACCTAGAGACGTTTGACACAAATTTCAAAATGAACCCACCTTTGAGAAGTAAAGAAGATGTTGAAGGACTTATCGCGGGATTAAAAGATGGAACGATAGATTGCATAGCCACCGACCATGCACCTCACGCCGCATTCGAAAAAGAAGTAGAATTTGAAAAAGCACCCAACGGTGTCATTGGTCTTGAAACTGCTCTTGGAGTTTCACTAACATATCTTTATCATAATGGCCATCTTACTTTGCACCAAATAATCGAGAAGATGAGCATTAATCCAAGAAAAATTCTTGGCTTAGACCCAATATTAATTAAAATAGGCCAACCAGCAAATCTGACAATCTTTTCTGTGGACGAAGAATGGATTGTAGACAAGCAGTTTTTTAAAAGTAAATCTAAAAATACTCCATTCGACGGATTTCGGCTCAAAGGAAAACCCAAATATGTAATCAACAAAGGTATGTTGTTCACTTCAAATTTATAGACGATGGAAAAAGGTCGCAACTATAGAATAATTAAACCACTGGATAAAGAGATAAATGATGATATTCTATTCAATAAAGATAAATATCAAGAGGAGTTGTTGCATCGAAAACAGATTCTCCAGGAAATTCGTGATAGAATCAAGCTGAGCATAGATTCAAATGACCCTGCATTTTGGAAAACATTGAAAGCTTTTCTTGGAAGTTCTGAAAATGAATCTTTTTGATTTAACAAGTCAATGAAATATAATCTATATTATGTAAACTAATTTTTACAACAATTTGTATATTTAACATATGATTCTTAATTTAGATTTTTAAACCAAAGGTTCAGTATGAGAAGAAATCTATTACATAATATCGAATTTTTTTCCATTTCATTAATTTTAGTTGCTACAGCTTCTCGTTTCATACCGCATCCACCAAACTTTACCCCCATTATATCTATATCATTGTTAGCTGGATACTCATTTAGAAATAAATTGAAATCATTTTTGATACCGTTGGTTTCGATGTTTGTTTCGGATTTATTTTTGGGGTTGCATTCCACAATTTGGGCTGTTTATCTTTCTTTTGTCACTGTCGTTTTTTTAGGATTTCTGTTAAGAAATAATTTCACTTACATCAGACTATTTGGTCTTGTTTCTATTTCCTCATTTTTATTTTACTTGATTACTAATTTTGCTGTCTGGGCTACTACAGGTATGTATCCCCATACTCTTGCTGGTCTGCTTCAGTGCTATTTCTTTGGTTTACCATTTTACAAACCTTCGCCAATTGAGATGTTTGGATTAGCCTACCTTGGTGATTTAATTTATTCTTTTACTTTATTCGTGGCATATGATTTTGCGGCGAAGAGAATTTACGCCCACAAACAAAATCCTTGAACATTTCTCCGCTGCTATTTTAAATAGATTTTTACAATCTATATAAAGTTAACTCTATTCGTTTTCTAGGTCATAAGTTAGGTCGGTTGCTCTTTTACCTCCTGCGATGCTAACTATTATATCATCGTAGTGGTCGCAAATAGCAGCAACAGTTGAGAGAATGAGTTTCAACGACTGTGGATTTAATGAACTTCCAAGTATCGTGTGTGAGAAAGAAATTGTGTTGTCGAAAATTAGTCCAAAGGCACCGAAATGTAACTCGGCATTCTTCCGAAGCAGAAAATGCATTAGTTCTTCTGTAATATTTGCACCTGTGACAACGTTGGAGTAAAATTCAACACAAGCCTCTGTTTTGGTATATGGTCGAACCATAATCATTATTTGAGAAGAGCCTTTTTGTATCGTAAAACTTGCATTATCAAATTTTAAATGCTCCGGAAAATATTCATCAAGCACAGTACTTAATTGAAGCGAAACGGCATCTAAAATTTCTTTTGGGGTTTGAACAGAGCTATCCTTTACATTTGCCAATAAAATGTCTTTCTCTTCCATTTACCACTCCCCTATTGTTGTTTTTCATTTTGAGAAACTTCTGGCAATAAGCCCATCTTGGATTTCAGTTCCAAAAGCTGCTTTTCAACATCAGTCGAAGAAGTGAGTTTTTTAAATTCCTCATCCAACGAAGAACTCTCGGAGCTTAACTGTTCAAAAGCACTTGCTTCTGCCTCTATCTTTTCAATTTTTTCTTCGTACTTATCGAATTTGCTAAAAGCATCGGAGCCAACACCGCTCAGACTCTGTGCAATTTGCTTCTGAGCTTTTGCCGCCTGCGAACGAGCTATAAGAACACCTTGCCGTGCCCTTGCTTCTTCGAGCTTTGCCTTGAGGCTGTTCAATTGGGTTCGCAACTTATTAGTAGTTTCTTTTGCTTGAGTATAGATAGGTTGCAAATCTTGAATATTTCGGTCTGCGATGACTTTCCTTTCGAGCGCAGCTTTAGCTAAATCCTCTCTTCCGGCTTGCAAAGCTTGCCGGGCTTTAAAATCCCATTCCTCGGAGTCCCTTTTGGCTTTTTCAAGTTTCCTTTCAAGTGACTTTTCATTTGCAATGGCATTTGCTACTGCAAGAGTAGCCTTGTTCACGCTTTCTTCCATTTCGAGAACCATCTGCTTTAACATTTTTTCAGGGTCCTCTGCTTTGTCCAATGCATCATTTACATTGGCTTTGAAAATGTCTGCTATTCGACTAAATATTCCCATATTACCTACCTTATCAAAACAAAGAATAACAGTAATCGTTTCTTTAATTACAAATTTAAAAATTATTATTTTAGAAAAAAATTTTTGAGCAATATGAAAATGGACTTAAAGCAATTTATGGATGTATTTAAAAAATTCCAAGAGGAAATGCAACAAATCCAGAAAGAATCGGAATCTAAATTTTATTTTGGCGACAGCGGGGCTGGTTTAGTTACTGCGAAGGTAAGTGGTAAACTCGAAGTAGTAAATATTAATATAACGAAAGAAGCGATGGAATTGAACGATAAATCCTTGCTCGAAGACCTAATTGTTGGAGCAATTAATAAAGCTTTGGAAAAGGCAAAAGAAGAGGCTGCAAGGAACTTACAGAAGTTTTTTGGTCCAATTTCACCTTTTGGTAACATTAATTTTAATTTGTGACAAATGAAATTTTCTAGTAGAACCATCGAAGAAATGATAGATATATTATCCACTCTCCCAACAATTGGGAGGAAGTCTGCTCAACGTTTAACACTATTTTTACTACGCCAACCGGAGGAATTTATTCAAAAATTCTCCGAAACGCTTATAAGACTTAAAAAAGACATAAAATTATGTAGCATATGCTTTAATTTTACCGAAGCGGACCCGTGCCCTATTTGCCTTTCTCCAGACCGTAACAAAGAATTAATCTGTGTTGTCGAGCAACCCGATGATGTATTAGCCATTGAAAAAACCAATCAGTTTAAAGGAGTTTATCACGTCCTCCACGGTGCAATTAATCACCTGGATGGTATTTCAGTATCAAAGCTTAAAATCAGTGAATTAATTTCAAGAGCAAAAACTGCAAAGGAAATAATTTTTGCATTGAATCCAAGCGTCGAAGGAGAAGTTACAATACATTACATCGTCGGTCTACTTAAAAATCATCCAATCAAGCTGACAAGAATTGCCCGTGGATTGCCTATTGGAATTGAAATTCAATATGCCGACGATGCTACCCTTTTAAATGCAATCGAAAATAGAACAGAGATTAAATGAAACTTACTAAATTCTTTCTCTGTTTGGTTTTTATTACGATGGTAAATTCTTGTGGAATTTTTGATACAAGAACTCCAGAAAATCCTAATGATACCAATTTGAATTTTCCTCCGGCAACTTCACCGCAAATTTTACTAGACAACTTTATTAATTCTATCCATCAAAAGAATGCTACTATCTATCAATCGTGCTTTTTTTCGGATGGTAATCAGTATATTTTTTTCCCCAGCTACGATGCTCTTGCAATTTATTCTAATATTTTTCAGAATTGGAACTTGGCATCGGAATTCAATTTTGCTAAAAATTTATTTAGCAAGTTCAACCCCGAAGAATATCCCATTTTCAATGTGAGCCGACATTCTTTCTCTAACGTGTCAACAGATTCAACCATTTTCATTGGTGATTATGAAATAAGCATTTACTCAAGGGATAATTCGATTAATAATTTATACAAAGGCAAAATACAGCTTAATTTAATTTTAGACAAAACCGGAACCTGGAAAATCATAAGATGGTATGATTATAAACAAGAGGATAATTTCCCTACAATAAGTTTTTTAAAAGCCAAACTAAATTCTTAAAATGTTATCAATGATTTTACATTTTATAAATTCTCTTAGATTCATTTTATGGATTGTTCTCTTTAATAGTTGCGTCAATCCTTTTGCACCTAAATTGATTGATTCAACCAACAATGAAGCAATTGTCACAGATCAGAAAACCATAGATGGCGTTTTTCGAAATTTTCAGTATTCATACAATTTGAAAGATACCGTGGTATATAGCAAATTACTCTCGGATGATTTTGTATTTGTATATCGTAATTATGATGTCGGAGTCGATAGGAGCTGGGGTAAGAGCGAAGACATTAAAACAACTTATGGACTATTCCAAGCCGCAACATACATAGATTTGATTTGGAACGATTCATACATTGCAATTGGCGATTCTTTAGAAAAAAATATTCAAAGAGGTTTTTCGCTAACAATAATTTTTTCTCCAAACGATGTTGTTCACCTTCAGGGAAAAGGAAATTTTAAGCTGCGCTTCAATTCTGTTGATTCAATATGGCAAATAACATATTGGAGAGATGAAACTTATTTTTAATTACTTTTCAAATTCCTCAAATTTCTTTTTTAGTTTTCTCAGCACGAAAGAATGAATTTGAGAAATTCTACTCTCAGATAATCCTAATATTTTCCCGATTTCTTTGAATTTCAGATTTTCATAGTAGTACAAAGTGACAACGAGTCTCTCTTTCTCGGGTAGTTTCCTTAAAAATTCATATATTATTTGAACTTTTTCATTTTCTACAATCTCATCCAGTGCCGTCTTTTCTTGCTCATCAGGTAAATTTTCTATATAAGAAACCTCGTCTCCTTCTTCGTTTAATTCAATGACATCACCAAGAAAAAAAGATTCTTGAGAAGACTGATACGCTTTTACGTATTCTTTAAGCTCATTTTCGTCTACGCTCAATTTTTTCAACACATCATCTAAATCATATCCACCCTTTTCCGTAAATGATTTATCAACTGTCTCGATGAATTCCTTTGCCTTCTTCCTTGAATTTCTCGACAACCAGTCTATCCTTCGTAATTCATCGAAGATTGCCCCTTTAATCCTCTGATATGCATAGGTTTCAAACTTAACATTTTGTTCTGGGTTAAATTTTTCAATCGATTCAATTAAACCCACTATACCAAAATTTATTAAGTCACTTTCGGATAAAATTGAATTTGGAGGCAGGTTTATATTTCTTAAAATAGATTTTACAAAAGGTACATATGTAAGAACCAACTTGTTTCGCAGTTCAAGAGATTTACTATTTTTGTATAATAACCAAGTTTTGTTTAATTCTTCTATTGATTGCATCAATTAAAAGTTCATAGTGTCAAAATCGTTGAATTTACTTAGCTTTCCAACTGCTCGCGCAATTTTCGAATTTCTTCTTCCCTTTTTTCTTGAGCTTCTTTTAAGAGAAAGTCTCGTTCTAACTTCCCTTCCAAAGCGGCATGCTCTCGCTCTCTGGTTAATTCCTCTTCGATTCTTCTACGTTCTTCGGCTTCTTTCTGTCGTACCTTTGCTAAAATCAAAAACCATATCAAAACCGTGATACCCAGTCCAAAATATATCACGACAAATAAAATGAAACCTTTAAGTAATGAGTTCAGAAGTGTATTCGCCTCAAAATAATAGTTATATAATGAATAAACTATTCCACAAACGGAACCAATTATAGATAATGACTTAAAAGGAAATGAAACTATTTTATTCAACCTTTTTCTCTCGGCTTTTAGTCTTTTTC
>JBKBVP010000009.1:0-14859 GCA_046289495.1 Candidatus Kapaibacteriota bacterium
CCGAACTTTTTCAATGCCTACATTGCTCGCGGGAACGTATATTTGAAAATTAAACACTTAAAAAAAGCGCTCGAGGATTTTACCATAGCAATCGAGCTTGCACCGGAAAATCCATTTGGCTATCTCAACAGAGCTATTGCATACCGCACAGACAATATTTTTTCCTATTCTGTATCCGATTTAAATGAATTTCTTCGCTTGTATGGCAAGGAAGACAAACTTGCCGAAAAGGTTCGCACTTGGATTCGTAATATGGGATACAACCCTGAATACTAATTTTCACTATTTTCAATTCTACGCCTTCCGTCAAGATTAACTTGTTGAAAAGTTTATAAAGACCTCTCGATACAACAACACATAGGTTGATTTAGATAAACGAACAAAGGAATTAAGAATTCAAATACTTAATTTTGCTTTTTGTTACACAATTAAGAAAAAAACAAATGGCTGGTAACGAAAAGAATCATTATCGAATTGCCTGGCTACCAGGTGATGGTATCGGGCAAGATGTTATGGAAGCAGCACGAATAGTTTTGGACAAAGTTCAACTTGATGCAGAGTACATTCCGGGCGATATTGGTTGGGAATTTTGGTGCAAAGAAGGCGACCCTCTTCCACAAAGAACAATAGACTTGCTTAACAATGTGGACGCAGCCCTTTTTGGAGCAATTACCTCGAAGCCCACAAAAGAAGCAGAAGAGGAACTGGCACCAGAGTTGAAAGGTAAAGGCTTGACCTATCGGTCCCCAATTGTGCGAATGCGACAGCTCTTCGACTTGTACATATGCTTACGACCCTGTAAAGCTTTTCCTGGAAATCCATTGAATTACAAGAATGACATCGATTTGGTTGTCTTTCGTGAAAATACGGAAGATTTATACTCTGGTGTAGAGTTCTATCCCGTCCCGCAAGAATTAAAATCCATTTTGCAAAAATTGTCGAAAAACTTTAAATCCTTCGAGGCTTTAGAAGCCGATGAGTATGCCATCTCTTGCAAAATTAACACGCAAAAAGGATCGGAACGAATAATCCGAGCTGCCTTTGAATTTGCTCGAAAAAACGAGCGCAAGAAAGTTACTATTGTACACAAAGCCAACGTCGTCCGTGCTACCGATGGCTTATTCCTCGAAACTGCAAAACAAGTGGCAGGGGTGTATCCGGAAATACAATTCGACGAGGCAAATGTAGATGCCATTACAATGTGGCTACTAAAAAATCCAAACAATTATGATGTAATTGTTGCACCGAATTTATATGGCGACATTGTGTCCGACCTTTGCGCACAGATGGTTGGGGGTCTCGGCTTTGGATGTTCGGGTAATATTGGAGAACGACTTGCAGTGTTCGAGCCTACTCACGGCTCTGCCCCAAAATATGCTGGCAAGTACAAAGTAAACCCAATTGCAACGATATTAGCAGCTAAAATGATGCTCGAATGGCTGGGAGAATTAGAAAAGGCAAAACTAATTGAAAATGCTGTTGCAGAAGTTATAAGGGAAGGGAAAGTGCGAACATACGACATGGGCGGCAACAACACTACCATCGAGATGGCACAAGCAATAGCAGAGAAAATAAATTAGGAAGGGAATGAAATGGAGATTCTCATTCACGAAGTTGGTTTGCGGGATGGTTTGCAAATGGAAAGCGAGCCAGTACCGACGATAACAAAATTGCAATGGGCAAAGACCCTTGCTTCTGCTGGATTGGATATAATACAACTTGGCTCTTTCGTAAATCCCAAGGTACTTCCACAAATGGCAGACACAGATGAATTATTTGAAGAAGTGAAAACGAACGGAGAACCCAAGGCAAAATTCTCTGCTTTGATATTAAATGAAAAGGGATTTGAAAGAGCCATCAAAGCTGATGTTGATCTGATATGTATGGGTGTCTCTGCAAGCGAGACACACTCCAAGAAAAACACTGGGATGACAGTCGCAGAGGCTCTCGATAGAATCATTAAGATTGCTACCGATGCTATGAATATGGGAAAAGATGTACAAGCCTCTGTGCAATCTGCATTCGGTTGTGGGTACGAGGGTGACGTACCCGAAGAACGGGTCTATAGCATTGTCGAGCAATATTTTAACTGCAGAATAAACAAAATCAGTTTTGCCGACACGGCAGGACACGCCTACCCCATTAAAGTGGAAAGAATGTTCACATATTTGCAGAAGTTGAATCCCAAGGCTGAATTTGCTTGCCATTTTCACAACACATATGGTTTAGGTATTGTGAACACTTATGTTGCGATACAAAATGGCGTAAAATACATAGAAACCGCATTCGGTGGGCTCGGAGGCTGTCCATTTACCAGACAACCTGCTGGAAATGTTTGCACAGAGGATTTCGTTTATATGCTACAAAAAATGGGATTACGCAAGGATATCGAGATAGGTAAAATTATCTCGGTTGCCAGATATGCAAGCGGCTTTTTCGTAAAAGATTTACCTGGTTATCTTTACAAAATTTGGAGAGAGTGATGAAAGTCTTGGATGGTATTAGAATTCTTGATTTGACAAACGTTCTCTCTGGACCATTTGCAACATTGCATCTGGCACTGCTTGGAGCAGAAGTAATAAAAATTGAGAATCCCAAAGATGGCGACCTTGCTCGCAAATTGGGCTGTGT
This sequence comes from Candidatus Kapaibacteriota bacterium, assembly GCA_046289495.1. Classification (GTDB taxonomy): domain Bacteria; phylum Bacteroidota; class Ignavibacteria; order Kapaibacteriales; family UBA2268; genus Naka2016. Next base: position 2,632 of record JBKBVP010000009.1, read on the forward strand.
GACCGAGTACAACAAGATGCTTATGGGAACAAGTTTCCTCGCACAGAATGCAAACAAGAAATCTTGTACATTAAACTTAAAAGATGAACGCGGAAGAGAAATTTTTAAAAAACTTGTAGCAATTTCTGATGTTGTGGTTGAAAACTTTAGACCTAAAGTTATGGACCGCTTAGGATTGGGCTATTCCGTGTTGAAAGAAATAAATCCAAGAATCATCTACTGTGCAATTTCTGGCTTTGGGCAGAGCGGACCCGATGCGTTTCGGCCCGCTTACGACCAAATAATACAAGGTCTTAGTGGTGTAATGGCAATAAATGGAGATAAAAGACTAAATCCCCTACGTTGTGGCTTCCCCGTCTGCGACACAGTCGGAGGTTTAAACGCTGCATTTGCTATTTTAGCAGCATTGTATCATCGCCAAAGGACTGGCGAGGGGCAATTTATCGATGTAGCTTTGCTGGATTCAATAATGCCACTTATGGGATGGGTCGTAGCAAATCTCTTGCTTGGCGGTCAACAACCAGAATTGCTAGGCAACGACAATTTCACTGCCGCACCATCTGGTACTTTTCGTACACAAGATGGCTTTATCAATATTGCTGCAAATAAACAAGAGCAGTGGGAAACTCTTGCAAATTTGCTTGGTCTGTCGCATTTATTAGAAGACCCAAGGTTCAAAGAAAGAGATATCCGCAAGAAAAATCGCTACGAACTCAACCCACTAATTGAAGAAAAACTCGTTGAAAAGCCTACGAAATATTGGGTGGATTTGTTGAACAACAATGACATACCCGCTGGAGAGATTCTTTCATTAGAAGATGCTTTGAATCAGCCACAGATTCAAGCTCGTAATACTTTTTCGACCCTTGAAGTCGATGGTATTGGGTTTATCAAAGTTTTCAATCTAACTGCTAAATTCGAAAAGACCCCAGGTTTTGCAGAATCGCCACCACCAAAACTTTCTCAACATACAGAAGAGGTTCTCTCACTTGTAGGAATAACCTCTGAAGAAGTTCGAGCTTTAAGAAATGAAGGTGTTGTTTAAATGAGGAGGTTCAAATGGGACAGACATTAGTTCAAAAAATACTTGCAAGAGCGTCTGGTCGAAGCTATCTACCAGTAGGGGAGGTTTTAGAGCCCTCGGTGGATTTAGCAATGTCGCACGAAAATGCAGCATTGGTGATTAACCAGTTTTTAGAAATTTACAAAGGTACAGACATTGAACCAAAAGTATGGGACCCCGATAAAATCGCCATCATATTCGACCATAGGGTGCCTGCAGAGAGTGCAAAAACTGCCACAAATCAGAAAAGAGTGCGAGATTTTGTTGCAAATCAAGGGATAAGAAAATTTCACGACATACGCTCCGACGAGATGGGAATCTGCCACCAAATACTTCCAGAGAATGGTTACGTGCGCCCTGGGTACGTTGTAGTTGGGACAGATAGCCACACAACAAGCCACGGAGCACTTGGAGCATTTGCATTTGGAATTGGCGCAACCGAAATGGCATCGGTATGGACTTTGGGTAGGATCTTAAATGTCCAAGTGCCAGAAACTATAAAAATAACAGTAGAGGGTAAATTCCAAAAGTATGTCGAACCCAAAGATTTAATACTTTACATTGTTGGACTTCTTGGAGCCGAGGGAGCAAACTTCAGGGTAATAGAGTTTCACGGCGAAACAATAAGAAATTTAAACACTTCTGGTAGATTAACAATTTGCAACATGACAGTCGAGGCTGGAGCAACATCCGGAATTGTTCCACCCGACGAAGAAACAATACGATATCTAAGGGAGGTCGCAAATGTCCAAGATGAAATTGAAATAATAAGTCCGGACGAAGATGCAAAATACGAACGAGAAATAAAAGTAGACGTCTCAATGATGGAGCCACAGATAGCTTGCCCTCATACAGTGGATAATGTAAAACCAATTTCAGAAGTAGCTGGGACAAAGGTAAATCAAATTGTTCTTGGTTCGTGCACCAATGGTCGATTGGAGGATTTAGAAGTTGCTGCAAAAATTCTCAAAGGTAAAAAAATAGCAAATGGAGTACGAATGCTCGTCTTTCCAGCTTCTGGTAGAATCTACAAGGAGGCGATACGCCGTGGCTATATACTTGATTTAATGGAAGCAGGAGCAGTTGTGGTCAACCCTGGCTGCGGTCCCTGCTTGGGAGTTCACCAAGGGGCTCTCGGCGACGGAGAGGTTGCGCTATCGACAACAAATCGCAACTTCAAAGGGCGCATGGGAAATCCAAATTCAGAGGTATATCTTTGCTCTCCAAGTGTTGCAGCAGTCAGTGCTATATATGGTGTTATTACAGACCCAAGAAATGGAGGCTGAGATGGCAAAAGTAATTTATGTGTTGGGAGATGACATATCAACGGACATAATCTACCCCGGAAGGTACATGGCAACAGTCCTTCCAAGCGAAACCCCAAAGTATGTTTTCGACGACATCAAGGAATTGCACGAGATTCTAATACGCGGTAAATTTCAACCGGGAGATTTTATTGTCGCTGGCAAGAACTTTGGTTGCGGTTCCTCACGGGAGCAAGCTGTCTCCACCCTGCGGGGTTACGACGTAAGAATTATTGCAAAAAATTTTGCCAGAATTTTTTTGCAAAACAGCATCAACCTTGGATTACCGACATTTATCTGCCCAGAGATTGAAGCAGAAATAGGAGACGAGTTGGAGATTATCGATGATAGAGTGATTAACAAAACAAAGGGGAAAGAGTTCAAACTGCAACCACATCATAAATCCCGACAAGCAATAATAGAAGCAGGAGGGTTAATTTCCTACACAAGGATGTTATTGTTGAAAGAGAGAATTAAATAGTTACTCAAACTTTAAGAAATCGACGAGGTAAAGTCTTTGGGAGAAAAAGGAGTAGGAGGAAATTAAAAATAAACTTTTAAATTTTCGTCATAAGGAAATGTGAAAGAATGACTAAGAAAATTTTAAAATGAATTTTGTCAATAAATTTGTTTTTATTAATTTAGCAGTCTCTAAAAAGGGCAGGTACCGAAGCGGTCAAACGGGGCAGACTGTAAATCTGCTGGGGTATCCCTTCGGAGGTTCGAATCCTTCCCTGCCCACGAGTTGCGGGAGTAGCTCAGTTGGTAGAGCATCAGCCTTCCAAGCTGAGGGTCGCGGGTTCGAGTCCCGTTTCCCGCTCGGAGAAGAGGAGAGTGCGGGAGTAGCTCAGTTGGTAGAGCGTCAGCTTCCCAAGCTGAGGGTCGCGGGTTCGAGTCCCGTTTCCCGCTCTCGAAATCAAGCTGATGTAGCTCAGTTGGTAGAGCGCTTCCTTGGTAAGGAAGAGGTCACCGGTTCAATCCCGGTCATCAGCTCGAGCAAAGGGGTGTAGCTCAATTGGCAGAGCGGCGGTCTCCAAAACCGTAGGCTGAGGGTTCGAGTCCTTCCACCCCTGCTAATTTTTTTATTAAAAGGTCGGTAGATGTTTGGTAAAGTAAAAAAATATTTAAATGAAGTCACAAAGGAAATGAAAAAGGTTTCTTGGCCAACACGTGCACAGCTTCGAGAGTCCACCTACATTGTGATAATTACAATGCTAATTTTTACAGCTTTTGTGTATGTAATTGACCTATTGATGGTTAAATTGTTAGAATTTATATTTTAAGATGGAAGAGCTCGAAAAATTTCACGAAGAGGAAAAACAAAAAAGAGACGACAAAGAGCCTGCTTTCAATTGGTATGCTCTTCGTACCTATACTGGTCACGAAAATAAGGTAAAGTTAACACTTGAGTCCGAGATTAAAAGGCTCGGGTTGCAAAACAGAATAACCGATATTATCGTTCCTCAGGAACAGGTATTCGAGGTACGCCATGGTAAGAAAAGAAGTAAGTTAAAGAATTTTTTGCCGGGCTACATCATTCTTCGAGTTGCATTAGACAAAAAGTTAAAGGATTTTATAAACTCGCTTCCATCGGTTGTCAGCTTTGTCGGTACAAAGACAGAACCAGTGCCATTGACAGAAAGCGAAGTTAAAAGAATAATTGGTCGGGTGGAGGAACGAAAGAATATTGAAACCATAGGGACAGAATTTCAAATTGGAGACCCAGTAAAAGTCATAGATGGACCATTCAGTGGATTTAGTGGTACTGTAAAAGAAGTTAATTACGATAAGCAGAAGTTAAAAGTCGAAGTTGGTATACTTGGTAGGAAAACGCCAGTAGAGCTGGATTTTTCCCAAGTAGAAATAGGAGCAATTTAATTTTGTGAATAATTAAGTAGAGCTTTAGTATGGCAAAGAAAGTATTAGGTTTGTTCAAATTACAATTACCTGCAGGGGAGGCAACTATGTCGCCCCCGGTAGGACCAGCATTTGGACAGCGCGGATTAAACGGCGTCGAATTTGTGAAACAATTTAATGCAAGAACTGCAAAACAAAAAGGCACAATTCTACCCGTAGTAGTTACATTCTACTCGGATAAAAGTTTTACATTCGTTGTCAAATCGCCGCCCGCATCCGTATTGATACTCAAAGCTGCTGGTATCGAAAAGGGTTCCGGCCAACCGCATAAGGTCAAAGTTGGAAAAATCACACACGCACAATGCGAGGAGATAGCTAAAATCAAATTACCAGACCTAAATTGTGATACACTGGAATCGGCTGTTTCGATGATTAAAGGAACAGCACGTAGTATGGGAGTTACAGTTGTCGATTAAAATTGAGGTGAATATGAAAAACCGCGGTAAGCGCTACCGACAGTTACTAAAGAATTACGACCCAAAATCTATATATGCGTTTCGGGATGCAATCGAAATAGTTAAGAAGAATGCGACTGCAAAGTTCGACGAGTCGTTCGAAGTTGCAATGAAACTCGGTGTAGACCCACGAAAAGCAGACCAATTAGTACGAGGCACAGTAACATTGCCACACGGAACTGGGCGTCGAGTGCGAGTTTTGGTACTATGCAAATCTCCACGCGACCAAGAAGCAATAGAAGCTGGAGCCGATTACGCCGGATTTGAAGAATACATTGAAAAAATCAAAGGAGGCTGGACGGATGTCGACGTCATAATTGCAACGCCAGATGTAATGGGCGAAGTGGGCAAGCTTGGTAAAATTCTTGGTCCAAGGGGCTTGATGCCAAATCCAAAAAGTGGAACTGTTACGACCGATATTGCAAAAGCTGTTCGCGAAGTAAAGGCTGGAAAAATAGAATACAGAGTTGACAAAACTGGGAATATTCATGCATCCGTTGGTAAATGCTCATTCAATGCAGACCAGCTGGCAGAAAATATTCAAGCTTTGTATCAAAGCATTATAAAGGCAAAGCCAGCTACAGCCAAAGGTAGATATGTAAGAAGTATTCATTTTTCGTCGACAATGGGACCAAGTGTTCAAGTGAATGAATCCTCGTTCCAAAACGCATAAAAAGAAGGCTATTACGCACTCATTCTGATAAATGAGCGGCTTGCTTCTCGTTCCCATTGAACGAAGTCGCTTGTAAACAAAAAGGAAGGAAAGAATGATAACGAAACAGAGAAAAAACGAACAAGTACGGAGCCTTGTCGAGAAGTTTCGAAATGTAAATGCGTATTATTTCATCGACTTTACTGGAATGAATGTAGAGTCGACCCAACAATTCCGTCGGGAGTTAAAGAATAACCAGATGGAATTGAAGGTTGCAAAGAACACTCTTCTCGAAAGGGCACTTGCCGAGGCGGGAAATTTGCCGGGATTGAAAGATGGCTTTCGTGGCCCAACGGGAGTAATCTTTGGCTACGGAGACCCAATACAACCGGCAAGGATTTTAAAAGAACGAATCGAAAAGCTACAACAGCCGGTATTCAAAGGAGCCGTGGTCGAGGGAGTTGTCTACGAAGCCGACCAGTTGAAAGTGCTTGCTTCCTTGCCATCTAAAAGCGATATCATCGCAAGTATACTTGGAAGCCTTAATGCTCCCGTATCCGGCATTGTAGGTGCAATCAATGCTGTAATTCGAGACCTTGCTTCAGTAATCGAAGAAGTTGCAAAAAAGAATTCCAAATAATTGTTTTGTAAAAAAATAAGGAGAGAGAAATGTCTGCAATTGTTGAAGAATTAGTAGAAAAGATATCAAACTTAACTCTTGTCGAGGCTGCCGAGCTGAAAAAAGCATTAGAAGAGAAATTTGGAGTAACGGCAGCTGCACCCGTAATGGTGGCTGGAGGAGCAGTTGGCCCCACTGCTGCCGCAGAAGCACCAAAGGAAGAGGAGAAGACTGAATTTGATGTTGAGCTTACAGAAATGGGACCAAACAAACTGAATGTCATTAAGGTTATCCGCGAAATTACAGGCTTAGGCTTGAAGGAAGCAAAAGAGCTTGTCGAGGGTGCACCTAAGATGGTCAAAGAAGCTGTTAGCAAAGAGGAAGCCGAGGACATTAAAAAGAAACTCGAAGCACAAGGTGCAAAAGTTACACTTAAATAAATTATTTTGGACCGGGCAGAAGCTCGGTCCTATTTACTGTTAAACAAGAAGTTTTGAATGGAATAACACACTTGGTCGTAGAAGTTCTACATTCAATGGGCTTCATCAATGGCAAAGCCATTTTTGTGGTTTTACCTTATATTTTTTTGTAATAGATGTAAAATATCATGCAGGAGGATATCCCGTGAAGAAGGAAAATTTTGAAAACATTGCAAGTAAGTTTGGTCTGTGGGTTCTAAAAGATAATGAAAGTGATGGAACAGTTAGATTAGTCGAACGCATAGATTTTGGAAAAACCAAGCGATATGCAACATTTCCAGATTTATTAGACATACAACTGAAGTCCTACGAAGAGTTTTTGCAAGAGAATGTACCACCAGAAGAAAGGAAAAATGTTGGTTTGCAATCTGCATTTCTTTCAAATTTTCCAGTCGAAGATACCTCTGGAGTTTATCAACTTGAATTTCTTAGCTACTCGATTGAAAAACCAAAATATTCAGAGGAAGAATGTCGAGAGCGCGAACTTACTTATTCAAAAATCTTAAAAGCTAAATTCAGACTCTCCAGCAAGGTTGCCCCAGACTCCGAAGACTACATAGAAGCCATCGAACAAGAAGTATATCTTGGGAATATACCTACAATTACTTCACGGGGTACCTTTATAATCAATGGCGCAGAACGTGTTGTCGTCTCGCAGTTGCATCGTTCTCCTGGTGTGTTTTTCGACGACACAGTCCACCCTAATGGTACTCGCATTTATTCTGCCAGAATTATTCCATTCAAAGGTTCTTGGTTGGAATTTACAACCGACATCCACGAAGTTTTAACCACATACGTCGACAGAAAGAAAAAGTTCCCAACAACTACATTTTTGCGTGCGTTGGGTTATTCCTCCGATATTGAAATCATCCAACTCTTCGAGCTCGACGAAATAGTAAGTGTGGACCTTTTGGATGAGAACTATGCTGGCCGCAAATTGTCCAGCGATGTTGTCGATTTGACTACAGGCGAAATCATAGCCACCCGCGATATGATATTGACAAGCGATATGATTGAAAAGATAAAAAATACGAAAGTTCTCGAGATTCGCCTGTACAAACCATACGACCCAAGCGAAGAACCAGTCATAGCGAGGACATTGTCGAAAGACCCCACGAGGAACCGCGAAGAAGCACTGGAATACATCTTCCGTCAACTGCGTACAACAGAACCCACAGATTTACAAGCTTGCGAAGCTTTGCTTGAGAAAATCTTTTTCACACCCAAAAGATACGACCTCGGGCTTGTTGGAAGATTCAAAATCAACAAGAAGCTCGGTTTGAACATCGACCCAGAAATAACAATACTCACCAAAGAAGACATAATTGCTACAATAAAGCATCTACTTTATTTGCACGATAATAAACTTAGCGGCGACGATATAGACCATCTTGGAAATAGAAGAGTGCGCTCAGTTGGCGAGCAATTAACAGCCCAAATAAATCTTGGCTTGAACCGAATGGCTCGAACAATCAAGGAAAGGTTGAGTGTCCGCGAAGCAGAAAACTTAACACCACAAGACTTGGTTAACGCACGAACTATGAACTCCGTCTTGAATCAATTTTTCGGCACGAACCAATTATCTCAATTCATGGACCAAACCAATCCGCTGGCAGAATTAACGCACAAAAGAAGAACATCTGCGCTTGGTCCGGGTGGCTTAAGCAGGGAAAGAGCTGGCTTTGAAGTACGCGACGTGCATTACACCCATTATGGCAGACTATGCCCGATAGAAACGCCCGAAGGACCAAACATCGGATTGATTTCTTCCCTTGCTCTATTCGCTCGGGTGAACGATAAAGGCTTTATCGAAACTCCTTACAGAAAGGTAATCAATGGATATGTAACCGATGAAATTGAATACCTAACTGCTGAAGATGAAGATGGAAAAGTAATTGCCACGGCACACACACCAATCGATGAAAATGGAAAAATTAGTGTTTCGAAGGTCAACGCTCGACTCTCTGGGGATTTCGTCGTTGTATCGCCAGATGAAGTAAATTACTTGGAAGTTGCAACCGAGCAAATCACAAGTGCCGCTGCCTCTCTTATACCATTCCTCGAGCACGACGACGCAAACCGCGCCTTGATGGGCTCGAATATGCAAAGACAAGCAGTTCCACTGCTCCGACCCGAGGCTCCTATCGTCGGTACTGGGATGGAATCCAAAGTGGCAAAGGATTCCAGAACCTTGTTGTTTGCCGAAGGTTCTGGTGTGGTAACATACGTCGACTCTCAAAGAATTAGGATAAGATATGAAGATTCCAGATCCGAGGAGGAAAAATTAACTGATTTCACATTTCAAGCAGAGAAGGAATATAGATTACTTAAATACTTTAGAACAAATCAAAATACCTGCGTTAATCAAAAACCTATTGTCAAATGTGGAGACAAAGTATACAAGGGTATGCCAATAGCCGACGGTGCAGCGACAGAGAAAGGCGAGCTTGCACTGGGGCGCAACGTACTCGTTGCATTTATGCCTTGGAGAGGATATAATTTCGAAGATGCTATAGTTGTCTCCGAAAGGCTTGTCGCACAAGATATATTTACATCGATACATTTAGAGGAATTTTCGCTTCAAGTACGTGATACGAAAAGAGGCGAAGAGGAGTTCACAAGAGATATTCCAAATGTTTCCGAGGAAGCAACCAAAGACTTAGATGAAGATGGAATCGTCCGAGTCGGAGCTAAAGTACGCGAGGGGGACATATTAATTGGAAAAATTACACCGAAGGGCGAAACAGAACCAACACCCGAAGAGAAACTGCTTCGAGCAATTTTTGGCGACAAAGCTGGCGATGTGAAAGATGCATCATTAAAAGCACCACCGGGATTAAAAGGCGTGGTAATAAACACAAAGCTCTTCTCACGAAAACATACAAAAAGTCTTGACGGCGACCGAGAGGAAAAACAAACATTAGAAAAAATTAACAAAATTGAATCAGAGAAACTTTCCCAACTTGCTAAAGACGCAGTAGAGAAAATTGCAAAAATACTCGACGGATATAGAGTCTACGGTCTTAGATTAACAAACGGAGAAACCATCTTCAAGAGCGGGCATAGGGTGTCTGCAAATGAAGTATTAGAGTATTTCAAAAATCAGCCAGCCAAAATTGAATCAATTGAACTCGATAAACCAATTATCGCCGATAAGGAAAGAGATAGTCTTTTGAGAAAAATGCTTAACAACTACTACGAGGTAAAAAGTAAGTTAGTGCAAATATTTCGCCTGCGCCGAATAAAACTAACCACCGGCGACGAACTTCAGCCCGGAATTGTCAAGATGGCAAAAGTCTACATTGCAATAAAGCGAAAACTTATGGTCGGAGACAAAATGGCTGGGCGCCACGGGAACAAAGGTATAGTCTCGATAATTGTACCTCAAGAGGATATGCCCTTTCTTCCCGATGGGACGCCGGTGGACATCGTTTTAAATCCATTGGGTGTGCCTTCGCGTATGAACCTTGGACAATTGTTTGAAACATCACTGGGATGGGCTGGTGCAAAACTTGGAATCAAGTTTGCCTCTCCAGTTTTCGACGGAGCTACTTGGGAACAAGTTTCTGAATTTTTAAAGCTTGCTGGCTTACCCCCCGATGGCAAAACAATTCTCTACGACGGAAGAACAGGGGAACCATTTCACGAAAAGGTCACAGTCGGTGTAATTTATATGATGAAATTAGTCCATATGGTCGAAGATAAAATACACGCTCGTTCCATCGGGCCATACTCATTAATCACACAACAGCCGTTGGGCGGAAAAGCACAGTTTGGTGGGCAAAGACTTGGAGAGATGGAAGTTTGGGCACTCGAAGCGTACGGAGCTGCCCATACATTACAAGAAATGCTCACTATTAAATCCGATGACGTAGTCGGCCGTGCAAAAGCATACGAGGCAATTGTGAAAGGCGACAATATGCCGGACCCAAATATCCCAGAGTCCTTCAATGTTTTGATTCGCGAACTACAAGGCTTATGCCTCGACGTTGTTTTAGAATAAAATGTTTTTAAAAATAAATAATGGTAAAAAATGCAAGGTAGACCAATTCCGAAAAAAGGATTTAGAAGGGCAATGATTAAACTTGCCTCCCCGGATTCCATCTTGGAGCGCTCTCGGGGTGAGGTTTTGAAACCGGAAACTATAAACTACCGTTCGTACCGACCCGAAAAAGATGGCTTGTTTTGCGAAAAAATATTTGGTCCAGTGAAGGATTGGGAATGTGCATGTGGCAAGTACAAGCGCATTCGTTACAAAGGTATAGTATGCGATAGATGCGGTGTCGAAGTCACCCAGAAAACTGTACGACGGGAGCGAATGGGTCATATTATGCTTGCTGCACCAGTGGTGCACATTTGGTTTCTTCGTAGCCTTCCGAGCAAGATCGGAGCTATCTTGGGTTTATCCACGAAAGATTTGGAGAAAATTGTATATTACGAAACCTATGTCGTTATTAACCCTGGCAAGCTTCCGTTTAAAAAGTATGATTTAATATCCGATACTGAGTACAACTCCATAATGAGCACTCTGACAGAAGAAGAGAAATATCTTGATGATGACGATCCCAATAAATTTTTGGCTCTTATGGGAGGCGCCGCAATAAAGGAGTTGCTCAAACGCGTTGATGTGGAGGAGGAATACTACCGACTTCGAACACAAATGAGAGAAGAGAGCAATCCACAGAAGAAACAAGAAATATTTAAACGCTTGAAAGTGCTCGAAGCATTTTTGCCGGATGAAAAAACTGGTGAACCAATCAATCGCCCAGAATGGATGGTATTGGACGTAATACCTGTTATCCCGCCCGATTTAAGGCCATTGATCCCTCTCGAAGGCGGACGCTTTGCAGCTTCGGATTTAAATGACCTATACCGGCGTGTAATCATCAGGAACAACAGATTGAAAAGATTAATCGATATCAAAGCCCCAATGGTAATCGTTCGAAATGAACAGAGAATGCTGCAAGAAAGCGTGGATGCCTTATTTGATAGCTCGCGAAAAACGACTAAAACCGAAACCAGCAAACCTTTGAAGTCGCTTGCTGATGCTCTCAAAGGCAAACAAGGAAGATTCCGACAGAATTTACTTGGCAAACGTGTCGATTACTCGGGGCGTTCCGTTATTGTCGTTGGTCCGGAGTTAAAATTGCACGAGTGTGGTTTGCCAAAAGACATGGCAGTCGAATTATTCAAACCATTTATAATTCGAAAACTTATCGAAAGAGGGCATTGCCGAACCGTTAAAAGCGCAAAAAAGATTGTCGAAAAGAAGACAAACGAAGTCTGGGATATTCTCGAAAAAGTAATTGAAAATCACCCTGTGCTTTTGAACCGAGCACCAACACTTCACCGCGTGGGTATTCAAGCCTTCCAACCAAGATTAGTAGAGGGAAAGGCTATACAATTGCATCCTCTCGTTTGTACTGCTTTCAATGCGGACTTTGATGGCGACCAAATGGCAGTACACGTCCCGTTAAGCTTCGAGGCACAGCTGGAAGCATTGCTACTTATGCTTGCACCACACAATATTATGCACACTCAAAATGGCGACCCAATCGCTGTCCCATCCCAAGATATGGTATTGGGCATTTACTATATTACCAAAGCTAAATCTGGGGCGAAAGGCGAAGGTAAAGTATTTAAAACAATAGACGAGGTCATAATTGCCTACAACAATGGGGTCATAGATTTGCACGCAAAAATCAAGGTGCTTATCAACAATGAATACATAGAAACAAC